>NZ_JBHIRS010000004.1:0-133737 GCF_042197365.1 Bartonella sp. AA168HLJHH
ACCCTTTTAGTCAAAGAAAGTGACGGTGGTGGTAATTTAGCACGCGATGATATCCGCGGCTTATTAATCTCGATGATTGATGTCATCATCCAATGTAAACGCCTTGAAGGCAAATTTCGTGTAACAGAAATCTATTACGATCCTTTCAAACGCCGTGATGCTTTTTAAAAAAACGCTACCCCTCACACCCTTTTTTATAAGCAAAAACTATACCAATAGAGCTTTCTTAAAAACACGATTAATCGCTTCAAGTTCAGTGTCAATAATCGAAAACAACAAGTAAAAAGAAGTAAAAATATCATCCCCATTCCCAATCACGAATGCGCCCCACAGGAAAACCAAAACGTGCCGAAAATGATATCTATAACCCTATATTTTTTCTGATTTTTTTTTGACATCAATATTTGCAGGAATATCGATACAAAATTTAGTATCAGTTTTACCTTTAGCTTCAGACAAAAGCTTCACAAACACCTTTTAATATACGAGGTCCTGCTTTATGTGCCTTATCCATTATTATTCTTTTCGATATTCATCAAGGCGCAGTTAAATTTTTCTTCAATGCATTCCTCTCTGATTTTGTCAAATTACCTCAAGATGATTGACTGTAAATATCTTCGATCAACACCGGAATATTTTGACCACCCCAAAAGGGTATAACCTTATATCCCCCACTTTTACTCTTATGCTTTTAAACCTAACTTTCCTTGGCTTCACCTCATTCCTTGCATAAAACCACCAACATCTGAATGAGTAGCAATAAAAGAAACAATATCAAATAATTATTCAGGCGATATGCCTTCTTCTTTCACAGAAATTCAATAAGCTGCCATTTCAATCACGGTTTGCATACATCATTCAATATACGGAAAACACCCATAACGATAATGATGTAAATGAAAAGCTCATTTGAAGTGAATGATCAGAAATATCAAATATCCAAATGACAAAACAAATCTTACCTATCTTCAGCTATATCTCTTAACCCTTGTCACTTCTCTTAACCCTTGTCACTTTTCTCAAAAGTTTAATTGTTTCCGCATAAGGAATATACATATCAAATAGCAATCCTTTTTCATAAACAACTTTAGTTAAAGCAATCCGGATAAAATCAGACACCGTAAGTCCTAAACTTGCTAATATTTCACCAGCTTCTTTTTTACGTCCTATCATGTGGGTTCGTACAACGTCTTTTGTCACACCCATATTAAACTCTTTTGATTAGCTCTCTTTTGTCATATGGCTTAATAGGGCTTATACAGCATAAGGCTTTATCCTTGCCCTTACCGTATCATATCTATTGATCTTGCACGCGCTATTGCGTTGATTTTCTCCTGTTGTCTCTGTTGCAAAAACTTAACTGCCATTTGAAACTCTTTTATGCAATCTTGATCATGAGACTGTTGTTAAAAAATTGCTTTTGATAGATCATAATTTGTTTGCATAGCAAGCCAAGCACGTGCTGTGCTTACACCAGCCATTTCAAGCCTAATAGCAAGATTAGCACTCATAGCGGCTTTTCCATTTAAAACTCTAGAAAGTGCTACACGAGATATACCAAGCTACTCTGCTGCTTCATTAAAGGATAAACCAAGCTCTTTGATCACATCTTCTCGCAATAATTCACTGGGATGTGAAGGATTCTTCATCATTGTTTAGATCTCCTTTTTGATGATAATCCAGATAATCAACCATTTCGACATCTATGCTATCAAAGCGAAATATTACGCGACAATTTCCATTTACAGTAATTGACTAATAATCCTTGAAATCACCCTTTAGCAGATGTAATCAAAAAGACGGATAACTCAAAATCTTTTGGCGATACATCTCCTTCAAGAGCACTTAGAATACGCTTTAATTTTTGAGCATGGGCGGTTCTAATCCCTTCAGTCGTACCAGTATTATAGAAGGTTTCAATCCTTTTATGTTTAAATCTTAAAATTGTAAATGAATATAGAGTGTACCCTTCCAAAATCCAAAAAATGTTCATTATTTTTACATCACATAGCTTTTTTTACTTTATAAATATTAGAACTATCGTGAAAAAAATTGATCATTCTCATCTCTTTCTCATTATTCTACTAATTATTGGAAAAGTATAAGTTCATAATTAGGAGGAGCTAAACGTAATAGGAGCGTATCATATCTCCAATTGGCAGCGGCACTTAAAAACATCAAGATGATATAACCACAATACTCATTGCTGTTTGATGTTCATGGGGCGCTGCACCCGCTGTATGTCCAGTAAAAAGAATGAATAACACTTAAACTCCCGTTCTATCAAACTTATGTAAATATAATCATTTCTGATTAAATATACTGTTGATTTCCTGCTTCTTCGAGGCTGGTTTCACCAAAGTCACAGGACATTGGCCAGAGCCTTCCTCTCCACAGGCTGACACGGTGGAACTCACCGCCAAGTTTTTTAAATTAATCGCGGCATTAATGTCTCTATCATGGTTCGTACCACAATGAGAACATCTCCACTCACGTATGTTAAGAGGCAATTGTTCAATCTTACATCCGCAATGATGGCAGATCTTACTGCTCGCATACCAACGATCTGCAATAACAATCTGTCGACCATAACGTGCCGCCTTATATTGCAATTGACGGCGAAACTCGAAAAAACTTTGATCTGCAAGGGCACGCGATAAATGCTTATTTTTCAGCAAGCCTTTTACATGAAGATCTTCCAGACAAAATGTACCAAAACGCTGAATTAAATCTGTTGTAACCTTATGCAAATGATCTGTTCTGATATTACTTATCCGTGCATGAAGCTTAGCGAGTTTTTGTTTCTCCTTATAACGATTGCTCGAGCCTTTTTGCTTACGGCTTAGCCTTCGTGATAAGCGCCGTAAACGATTTAGCAAAGCCTTATAAGGTTTAACGCCTCCTATGGTTTCTCCTGTCGAAAGCGTTGCAAGTGCATTGATGCCCAAATCAAGACCAACAATAGCTTGGTTCTCGCTCAGTGACTCTTGATTATCTGTTTCAACGCTAAGACTTACAAACCACCGATCCGCTTTACGGCTAATGGTTGCTGACAAGATCTTTCCTTGAAATCGCAATTGTTCTCGCAGACGAACCCAACCAAGCTTGGGAATTCTTATCTTGAAACCTTGCAACTGTACTTGATCATTGGTCAAAGTAAAACGATCGTGCACTCCTTTCTTTCTAAAAGTGGGATATCGGCTTCTCCCTGAAAAGAAATTCTTAAAAGCCATACCCAATTGAATAATTGCCATTTGTGGAGCATTTTTAGTGACTTCCATTATCCATGGATAATTGTTCTCGTTTTAGAGAATTGAATTGTCTACGTAGCGCATAGTCATTAGGCTTTGGTAAATTATTATCTTTCTTCCATGCTTCATATTGCTGCTGCCATTCCTTCAGTGCCCAATTATAAGCAAAGCGCGCGCAACCACTGGCTCGAGCCATGTAGCTTCGTTGTTTATTGTTTAAGTCTAGAGCTATTTTGTGAGCAACAATCATTGCGATGCTTCTACAGCTTGACGAACATTCTCTAATAATCTTTGATTTTTTCTCGAACGACTTCCATAAAGACGAGCACTGAAGACAGTAATAATTTCTAAAACATCTTTGGCTAAATCTTCTTCAAAACTGCTTTCTTCTCCTTGATTGAGAATGACAACCTCAACTTGTTTGGCTTCACAAATGGCGAAGACCAATTCCGCACCAAAGCGCAATAAACGATCTTTATGCGTAATCACCAAACGACCTATTTCATTTTCAATGAGAGCATCCAATAAACGTTTAAGACCTTTTTACGATAATTCATCCCTGACCCTAAATCAGAGATGAGTTCATAAGTCCAACCTTGGCTTGCGCAATAAAGCTCGAGAACCTGTTTTTGTCGCTCTAAATCGTCTTTTTGATCATGGCTCGATACACGCGCATAAGCAATGGTTTTTCTTTGTGATAGTTCTCTCGAATGAAAAGCCCAGATCTAAGCTTGGATAGGTCATAACGGCGGTGACCTCCTGCCGTATGCTCAGAAATAATTTTGCCTTCACATTCCCAACGGCGTAGAGTGCTGATCGAAACACCCAAAACTTGAGCGGCCTTACCTATCCCAATAAATCTATCCATAATGTATATTATTACACAGATATAAATAGATTATAAGTAAGCTGGTAAAGCCCCCACTACAAACTCTGTTAAACTAATAACCGGTTTACGAATAAGTAAAAGAAAAAGGAAAATCAAAAAAAGGCATATTTTTCATATCTTACGAACTATAGAGAAATCTATACGCATTGTAGTTATTAGAATTGGACTTTCCTTTTGTAATTGCCAAAACCCCGCATTAAAATCAGACCTTTATTCAAAGATGATCTGATAATTTTTTCAAAAAATTCAAGATTCCTCAAGTGCAGTCCCCATGCGTACATCATGATGAATAATAACATCCATCAACTCTGTCACGACAGTGTCCAATACTTCTCGTGCATCGCCTTCAGCCATAAGGCGGATAACCGGCTCAGTTCCAGAAGCGCGGATCACCAGCCTTGCCTCTTTTCCCAACCGCTTCTCTGCTTGATCAATGGCCGCTTTGACGGGATTTTTTTTCAAGACATTTTTATTTTTAATCGTTACATTTTTTAAAATTTGCGGTACAGGTTCAAACCGTTTACACAATTGGCTCATAGGGCTTTGACTTTCCTTCATACAGGCTAAAATCTGCAATGCAGCCACCAAGCCATCACCCGTTGTACCAAAATCACTAAGCACGATATGGCCAGAAGCCTCACCACCAACATTATATCCCTTTTGGCGCATGGCATCGACAACATAACGATCTCCAACTTTTGTCCTTACAAGGTGCAACCCTTTGCTATTCAAGAAACGCTCTAGTCCAAGATTTGACATAATCGTTGTGACAACACCATTGCACCGTAATCGTCCCATTTTATGCCAATTTTCAGCAATTACAGCAATTAACTGATCTCCATCAACCGTTTGTGCTTTTTCATCAACAATGAGAACCCGATCTCCATCTCCATCAAGAGCAATCCCCACATCAGCACGCACTTCATGCACTTTTCGTTTTAAAGAGCTTAAATCGGTTGATCCACATTTTTGATTAATATTGGTCCCATTGGGCTCATCATGAATAGCAAAAACCTCAGCCCCCAATTCCCATAAAGCACGGGGAGCCGCTTTATAAGTAGCCCCATTGGCACAATCCACAACAATACGCACAGTATCTAAGCGAACATCACGCGGCAAAGTTCGTTTGGCATATTCAATATAACGATAAATATCTCCCTCAACCCGTTTTGCATAACCAATTTCGGCAGAACTTGCTAAAGACTTTGAAAGATCTGTATCGATCAATTGTTCAATTTTCGCTTCCATATCATCTGAAAGCTTAAAACCATCAGGACCAAAAAGTTTAATTCCATTATCATAGAACGGATTATGAGAAGCAGAAATCATCACCCCAAGATCCGCGCGCAAAGAGCGGCAAAGCATTGCAACAGCAGGCGTTGGCACTGGCCCCAATAAAAAAGCTTCCATCCCCGCAGCAGTCAATCCTGAAACCAAAGCGTTTTCCAACATATAGCCCGATAATCGTGTATCCTTGCCAATCACCACACGATGAGATTGATGTTGTGAGCGAAATAAAACCCCTACAGCCATCCCCACCTTCATGGCAAAATCGGGTGTCATAGGAAATGAATTGGCTTTCCCCCGAATTCCATCTGTACCAAAATATTTTTGCACCATGCCTCTTTCCTTTAATATATAATTCTTCCCTTGGCTTTTCCTTAAAACCCTAACAAGCCCCCTTGGTACAATAGTCCTCCTCTCCCCGTATAAAATCAGATCATTGATCTTAAATCTTCATGCATTTAGACAATCAAGCCCCCTATTCACCATCTACACATCTAAACTACTCTCAAGCAATTATGTTTACACCCTTACACATAAAAGCAATATTATCTCCTCAAAATGCTCTATACATCCCTTTAACACAACCAACGGATAATTTCACACCCTTGCTAAATCCGTAAAGAAATCCAGCACCAAACCTCATACCCTACCAAATCAGCAAGGAAATCTATCGCCTAACCTTACACCCCCCTACCACATTAGAAAAGCAACAGTCCACCTCGCCTTGTAGCATGCTAAAGCCGCCATCATACAACGGCTTTGCTTAATTTTTTGCTTCCATATTTTTGCAAATATTACAAGAAAGGCGCAAACAAAACTTGCGCCTTTCTCAAAGAATTTAGAAGTTTTCCTAAAACATCGTCACTCAAGCGATATTAAACAGTTCTTATTTTTCTTTATCATGTCCCGCAGTATTGGACTTCTTTTCAGCATTACTTTTAGAGCGGTTGACTGATTTTGTGGTGCCTTTTGTGCTTTGCGCTTTTTTCTCAGTCTCATCCGATTGCACTTCTTTAGACTGAGCCTCCTTAGGCCCAACATTACCGGATTTTGCTGTTTTTTTCCCAACAGCTGCCTCTGCTTTGCCTGCTTCGCCTTTATCTGTCTCTGCTTTATGAAGCACTGTTTTAGGGGCTGCTTCAGCGTTTTTTTCATCTACCACTGTTGTCTCTGTCTTCATTTTTCCAGTTTTTGGAACAGAAGACCCCCGTGGCGCAGCACCCTCATCTTTCTGTGTGCGTGAAGGAGGCTTTCCTGCAATAACTTCGTTAATTTCAGCTCCCGTTAAAGTCTCATATTCCAACAAACCTTGTGCCAAAGCAAACCATTCTTTTCTTTTTGTTTTCAAAATGTTTGTCGCATTTTTATAGGCATCATCAATAAGCTTACGCACTTCCATATCAATCATGCGCGCTGTTTCTTCAGAGACATTTTGTGTTCGCGCAACAGAATGACCCAAAAAGACTTCATCTTGGTTATCGCCATAAGCTACATTTCCAAGCAGATCAGAAAATCCCCACCGTGTGATCATCGCGCGAGCTAATTTCGTTGCTTGTTCAATATCAGAAGAAGCACCAGATGTGATATTTTCCTTTCCAAACTTTAATTCTTCAGCCACACGTCCACCCATCATAATAGCCAAACGAGAAATCATCCACCGATAACTCATAGAATAGCGATCGCCTTCAGGCAATTGCATCACCATTCCCAATGCTCTTCCCCTTGGAACGATTGTTGCTTTGTGAACAGGATCAGCAACCGGCACATTAAGAGCCACAATAGCATGTCCTGCTTCGTGATAAGCAGTGAGTTCTTTTTCCTCTTGTGTCATAGCGGTTGAACGACGTTCAGCCCCCATCATCACCTTATCTTTGGCATCTTCGAATTCTTGCATCGTGACAACTCTTTTATTACGGCTCGCAGCCATAAGAGCAGCTTCATTGACCAGATTCATCAGGTCTGCACCGGAAAATCCTGGTGTTCCCCTTGCCAAAATTTTCAAATCAACGTTAGGCGCTAAAGGCACGTTGCGCACATGCACTTTCAAGATTTGTTCACGCCCAGAAACATCAGGGTTTGGCACAACAACTTGTCGGTCGAAACGCCCTGGTCTTAACAAAGCGGGATCAAGCACATCGGGACGGTTTGTTGCGGCAATAAGAATAATACTTTCATTGGGCTCAAACCCATCCATTTCGACAAGCAACTGGTTTAAGGTCTGTTCACGTTCATCGTTTCCACCGCCAAGACCAGCCCCCCTATGGCGCCCAACAGCATCGATTTCATCAATAAAGATAATACAAGGTGCATTTTTTTTAGCCTGTTCGAACATATCGCGCACACGGCTTGCCCCAACACCAACAAACATTTCCACAAAATCAGACCCTGAAATGGTAAAGAATGGCACATTGGCTTCACCGGCCACAGAACGTGCTAGCAAAGTTTTACCGGTTCCTGGAGGACCAACAAGCAAAACACCGCGTGGGATACGCCCCCCTAAGCGTTGAAATTTTTGTGGTTCGCGTAAAAATTCAACAATTTCTTGAAGATCTTGCTTTGCTTCTTCAACGCCAGCAACATCTTTAAAGGTAATACGTCCTTGCGCTTCATTAAGCAATCTTGCTTTCGATTTCCCAAATCCCATTGCACCGCGTGATCCATTTTGCATTTGCCGCATAAAAAAGACCCACGCCCCCACGATAATAATAACAGGTAATAAGGAAAAGAGGAGATTGAGGAAAATGCTATTTCCAGAGCTTTCAGGAATAGCTTTAACATTAACGTTTTTGCTTTCCAATTTTTGTATCAAACCTGGATCGCGAGGAGCATAGGTTGAAATAGTTCTATGTTCAATGGTTTTTCCTGTTAATTTTTGACCTTGAATGGTCACAGATTTCAACTCATTATTCTCAACTTTTTGCAAAAATTCAGAATAGGAGACTTCTCCACCACCAGAACGTTGGCTATCTCCATTAAAGAGAGAAAACGACACAATCAAAATCAATGCAATAACTCCCCAAATAAGGAGAGAGCGGTAATTGGAATTCATATTCAGCCCACTTAATCAAATATAGATTTCAAACAGTTCCCCTTAACATATAACCTTGTCAGCCCCTTGCCAAGGGATGAGAAGCTGTTTATTTTCTTTTAGAGTAATTTTCCTTTATCTTTTCACCTCAATATTAAAAAAAGGTTCCACAACATTCACCAAGGCTGCATCTTCTCGTGAGGAAAGCCAATCGAAAGGTGCCATAATCCGCTTGACGATAACATGTTTATGAACAACTGCTTGAGAAATCAACTCTGGAATATCATACCCTTTATGATTTGAGATCATCAGCAGCGATTGTAAAGAGGGAAAATGAGGCTTTTCAAGCTCAAAATCGCTATTTTTTAATAAAAATTTCAGCTGTTCTAAATTTGCGGCTCCAACCTTTATAGCCTCATATCCATGATTTGTGATATGATAGCGCCCATCCCATATAAAAGTTTTATCTGGCTCAACAATAGCCTCTTTCATATTTCGCCCTTCACGCCACAAAGAAATTCCCTGCTTGTTATATTCAATAACAGAGCCCGCATAAGTAAAACGCCGCTTTTCTGGAGAATCGAGACAGAGTTTTTGAACAAGCATGCTTAATTTCTGATTGGGGAGCAAATAAAATCCCCCTCCCATCAGCACAGCAAAGAGCCCCACCACGAAAGGAAAACTGGAATGTTTCTGTAAAAATAGCGCAGGCTTTGCTATGAAACAACGTCCATGTTGGACAGTAATATCCAGTGCTAAGATCAAATCAGCAATATTTTGCGCGTGTTGACGACGCTGCAATGCGGCTTCATTTATTTTTTGAGCAATATAAGCCAATTTTTGTGGAGAAAGAGATTGACGCACGCGCACACGTTCAAAATTGCGATCTTCATTGGTTGGATCATCAATCCATGTTTGTCCTTGTAAGCGTAAATAATTCCGTAATGTTTGGCGTTTTACACCAAGGAGTGGCCGAATCAAACGCACTTTTCTATGCAACAGCGCCTCACGCGGAATACAGGATAAACCACGTTCATAGAGGGGACCATAGTTTTTTTCGGCAATATTTTTTCTTGTTTTTCTGGTATGATCCTCATCACGTATACCCTCGGCTTCACCGCGCAAAATACCAGCAAAACCACTGGCATAAACCTCATCGCGCATGGCAACAGCTCCACTATATAAAGCACCTCTATTCTTTTGGAGACGTTGATACCGCATTTGATAGGTCTCAACCTGATCATTGAGTGTATGCCCCGTCATAATAAGTGATGCGCCTTGTTTTTGTGCTTCTTTAACCAAGAGATCATAGCGTGCAACACGCGCGCTGGAAGCAATATGCGTCTTTGGCTTTTCGCCTTCCCATCGCACAGTGATATGTTGAATATCATGGACACGACAAATTTTCGCAACAGTTTCTGCTTCACGCATCGATTCTTTACGCAATTGATGATCAACCGTGACAACAATCATTTCTGGAGGAAATGCGAGAGTTTCCAAATGCTCTTTGACCAAAAACATCAAAGCCAAAGAATCACTTCCCCCTGAGACGGCAAGAATCAACTTCTGACATTGAATAAAATCCGATGTTTTAAAGAGATTTCTTGCCAGTCTAACGCACACCGAAAACGACCTCGCTGTTTATTTTGCAGGTTTACAAAAAACAGATGCTAATGTTTGTTGACGTTTTGATTTTTTCACAAAATGAGCACAATCGTCTTTATTTGGCTCAAGAGCGACCATACTTCTTGCTAATTTCAGTAAAATCTCCGAGGTATAGAGCTTCTTTTTATCTGCATACCATGCGGTAAGATAAACTTGTGCTGCTTCATGATAGCGTTTTTGCCCCAACAAAGATTCGGCCAACCAAAATAAAGCATCATCACTCAAAGGATCTTTTTTGTAACGATTTTGAAAAGCGCAAAAGCTTTTTTCAGCATCAACATAGTTAGCAGAACGAATAAAATCATACCCTTCCTTATACAAAGCTTTAGAAGAAGAAAGATTGTCACTCTGATGTGCTTCAATTGGAGCACTTACTTCATGCGCTTTGTTAAAAGGTTGACTGTTTTCATGGTCATGGCTCTCCACCTTAGCTTCCACAGCAGCAACCTTTGTCTGGTCACCTGTACTATAGTCCTGCTCCATCTCTTCTTTTACAGTCTGAGATTTTTCATCTACAGCAGACTTTTCAAAAGAACAAGAATAAACAGAAGAGGCTTCTGTATCAAAAAGCTCGTGAAACTGCTTGTTAACATTTTTTAAACTGTTATGCTCAAGCACCATTCGTATCTTATGCAAAAGCTTATCTAAATCATAATCTTTAAATAAAGCCTGTTGATTCTCTAAAATAATCCCTTGGTGCTCCGCAACACTAGTAGCTTTTTCTATCACATCAGATGCTGCTTTATCAGCTGCTTCAGGCGCTTCCTTCACTGCATCGACAGCCTTATCAACAGCGTCAGTGGCTTTTTCCGCCGCGCTAGATGCTGCTTTATCGGCTGCTTCAGGTGCTTCCTTCACAGCATTGACAGTCTTATTAACAGCGTCAGTGGTTTTTTCCGCTGCATCAGATGCTGCTTTATCAGCTGCTTCAGGTGCTTTCTTCACTGCATCAACAGCCTTATCAACAGCGTCAGTGGCTTTTTCTATCACATCAGATGCTGCTTTATCAGCTGCTTCAGGTGCTTCCTTCACAGCATCAACAGCCTTATCAACAGCGTCAGTGGCTTTTTCTATCACATCAGATGCTGCTTTATCAGCTGCTTCAGGTGCTTCCTTCACAGCATCAACAGCCTTATCAACAGCGTCAGTGGCTTTTTCCGCCGCATCAGATGCTGCTTTATCGGCTGCTTCAGGTGCTTCCTTCACAGCATCAACAGCCTTATCAACAGCGTCAGTGGCTTTTTCTATCACATCAGATGCTGCTTTATCAGCTGCTTCAGGTGCTTCCTTCACAGCATCAACAGCCTTATCAACAGCATCAGTGGCTTTTTCCGCCGCATCAGATGCTGCTTTATCGGCTGCTTCAGGTGCTTTCTTCACGTCATCAGTTGCCTTATCAACTGCATCAACTTTATCCGTATCATGTGCAGGATATTCGGAAGCCTTTCGTGCCGCACTTTGAACAAGTGAAGTAGAACAAGCTATGAAAACCCCCATATAAAAGAGTGTTTTCCAATTGATTTTACGATACATTCTTTTTTCCCCTTAAGAGCTTATTAAATAGTTGAAACAAACAATCTTCTTTTTAATGACTATTCATGTCATTCAACGTTGTCACAGCACGTCGATTTTGATTCCAACAGGAAATATCATCACATACTGCTACAGGTCTTTCTTTTCCGTAAGAAATTGTTTGAATCCGTTGTGCGGACACACCAAGAGACACCAAATAGTTTCGCACAGCAACAGCACGGCGCTGTCCAAGTGCCAAGTTATATTCACGTGTTCCCCTCTCATCAGCATGACCTTCGATCATAATAGAATAATAAGGATAATGAAGCAACCATTCTGCTTGGCGCGTTAAAATACGTTCAGCATCAGCATCAAGTGAAGAAGAATCGAGACCAAAAAACACGCGATCACCCACATTAACCGTAAATTCTTGTCCTGAACCTGGTGACATCTGATTCAAACCAGCATCATTCATATAAGCGCCATTCATACCGTTAAGTGCACCAACATTTTTTTTGCCACACCCACCCAGGCATAGTGAGAAAAGAAAGAGGATAGCTAAGGAATGAGAGATGGTTTTTTTGGTAGAGCGCATAGTCCGTTTCTCCTTGAATTTCGTAAAGAAGGGTCAATTCTTAAAAATATTTTTAAGAATAACCGTTAATTCCTAATGAAGAAGAAATTTTTTCTGTTTTTTCGTCCTCATTTTTACTTTTGAGTCTCTGCCAATTTTTCTTCTCTTTGGCCATTCCTCTAACATTTCCATAAAAAATGTTTCCCTTATGCGTCATGGCTTTTTATGCATCATCTTGATCTTGACGATTTTTTTGCAGCGCGTTCAGCTTTGCAAAAACTTTATCAGCGTCAAAAGTCTTATGCAGATTTTCTTCACTCTCATTTTCCTCTAGAGCAGCGTTTTCCGTCACAGAAGCGGGAAGCAACGACCTATCTTCTTCTGCAGCAACAGGACGATTTTTCGCCGCACGCTGGAGCTCAAAATCTAAATCGATTTGCGAACACAAACCAAGCCCTACAGGATCAAGAGGAACCAAATTCGCACTATTCCAATGGGTTCTAAGGCGGATTTGTTCAATTGTCGCTTTTGTTGTCCCAATCAACCGTGCAATTTGTGCATCTTTCAACTCGGGATGGTTCGTCACCAACCATAGGATACCATTGGGACGATCTTGGCGTCGAGAAAGAGGGATATAGCGCGCCCCTTTACGTTTTTTTTCAGGAATATGCACCCTAGATTGAGAAATTTTCAATCGTGCGTTTTGATCAGCCTCCACCCGTGCAATTTCACTGCGCGTCAATTGCCCAGAACTAATCGGATCTAAACCTTTAATACCATAAGCCGCATCACCATCGGCAATAGCTTTTACTTCCAAGACATGCAATTTACAAAATTCTGCAATCTGATCAAAAGAAAGAGCTGTATTATCAACCAACCAAACAGCTGTTGCTTTGGGCATCAAAAGTTGCGTTGCCATTTTTATAAATCCTCTTCTGCGCCTCTTCTATGAGGCAGGTTACCGCCCACTCAAGAGCACTGGAACTTTTTTATATGTTTAGGTCTCTCCAACCACTCCTAAAACAAAGTGCGGCATGGAATAAACCATTTTGCTATGAGATTACATTCTGTTATAGCGTTATTTTTGCTCAACGACAAGAGATCTCTCTTGTAATGATCCTCAACTAAGGTGTCTTTACCTTTAAGATGAATTTTCTTATAAAGGGTTTATTCGATTATTTCACCTCATGCTGTGGCACATTTATTCTGGTGGGATGCGTGCTTTATCGCCTTAAATTCTAAGGAGTATCCAACTGGCAAAAAAGCCCTCAAATAGGAAGGAAAACTATGGCAGGCCATTCACAATTTAAGAATATTATGCACCGTAAAGGGCGTCAAGATGCAATGCGCTCGAAAATATTTTCTAAGCTTGCGCGCGAAATTACCGTAGCAGCAAAACAAGGTGCTCCTGATCCAGCCATGAACCCACGTTTAAGGCTGGCTGTTCAAAATGCCAAAGCACAATCGATGCCGAAAGATAATATTGAACGCGCGATTAAAAAAGCGTCAGGCGCCGATGTCGAAAATTATGATGAAGTACGCTATGAGGGCTATGGACCAGGCGGCGTTGCCGTCATTGTTGAAGCTTTAACTGATAACCGCAACCGCACCGCTTCAAATGTGCGCGCCGCCTTCACAAAATCAGGAGGAGCCTTAGGGGAAACAGGATCGGTCAGTTTCATGTTTAATCGGATTGGTGAAATAGTCTATAAGCCAGAAGCAGGAACAGCCGATAACATCATGGATGCAGCAATTGAAGCCGGTGCCGAAGATGTGCAATCAGAAGAAACCGGACATCATATTACCTGCGCATTTGAAGATATTGGTGAAGTTTCCAAAACACTTGAAGCAAAACTTGGTGAAGCAGAATCGATTAAAACGATTTGGAAAGCCACCACCCTTGCACCAATAGATGAAGAAAAAGCTTTGTCTGTTTTACGACTAATTTCAACATTAGAAGAAGATGATGATGTGCAAAATGTTTATGCAAATTTTGATGTCAGTGATGAGATTTTGGCAAAATTGTCTGTATAATTCCCATCATTTGCATAAGCCCTCTCTTCATGCATGAGGGCTTCAAAAGCATCTGTCACCCCTCCTCTTTATCCGCACATATAAAAGCCCCGCGTCAATAGCGGGGTAAGCCATTGATGCAACAAGAAACCACAATCAATCGCAGAAAACATAATCCCAAAAAGAAAAGCATCCAAAACTCTGTAGCCTCACGCCTTTCTTACATGCCCCAAAGATTATCCCTATATCCCCTCTCTATTTTATCTTTTTGTTCTTTAAGATTAACCTCCTCTCCCCACCCTCAAGTAATGAAATGATCTAGCCTCTAAACAATTAGGGGTTTCTTGACGTATTCCTATGACGAATCACTCATGAAATTCACTTGAAACTTAAGGCTCAACAAACATGCATTCCCCTAAATATTCGCTACGCACTTAAAAAACACTTAGAATATATCAAGGAGATTTATACGCCCTATATCCCCACACCTCAAAGAGCAGTGTTTTTACAACATCACAGAATAAAAATAAGCAAATGGAAAGCCAGAGCTGATTGTTTAGCAAAGTATTGTACAAAAAGCCGGTACATCTCTCTAATCCGTTGCAGATAAATTTTTGACTTTATGGCATCGTATATTTCTAAAATAACGTCATTTATCTTAAAAATCTGTCCTTTTGCTCTTACCAATCAATCAATATTCAGATCTAAAACAACCGCGTACTTGAATAAAACACATCAGAGAGCAACAGCCCCCCTGACAAGAGGACTCTTCACAAACAAAATCGAAGAAGAAGTTTAAAAAAATATATATAGCGACACTTTGAATAAAAAGTTGAACTCTAGAGACCTCAGAATTTTCGACTCTATTTTTTCAAGGTCTTGTTTTGAATTTTTTTAAGCATTTTCCCCCAAGGAAATTCCATTATCGATCAACAACCATAGATGATAGATGAAATCTACATAACTCCCCATACCCACTATAATCAATTCCTTCTTTTAAATAATTAAAAAACTATTGAGATTGTTTAAACTTGAGACTGTGTAGACTATATTCCTTCTATATTCTGTTTTTAAGCATTTTGTTTTACTGTACATTGAGCAAAGGCGACCATGCTGGATCTGAAGCATCATTGGGGGTGGGTAATTGACGTTCATTGCGACCCGTAATATCAATCGTATAAATTTTTGGTCCCATACCGGGATTTTTGCGAAAGAACATCAGCACACGACCATTAGGGGCCCACGTTGGTCCTTCATTGTGAAACCCTGTGGTTAAAATTCGTTCTCCTTGTCCATCAGGGCGCATAACACCGATAGAAAATTGTCCGCTTAATTGTTTTGTAAAGGCGATATAGTCACCCCGTGGAGACCAAATAGGTGTTGAATAACTCCCATCGTTTGAAGAAATACGCTGAATATTACTCCCATCCGCATTCATTTTATAGATTTGCGGCTTTCCACTACGATCTGAAGAAAAGACAATTTGTTTTCCATCCGGTGAATAAGAAGCAGAAGTATCAATAGCAGAAGTTGTTGTAAGTCGCGTCATCGTACGGGTTCGTAAATCCATAGTGTAAAGATTGGCACTCCCATCATTTTGTAACAAACTCATGATAACTTTTTGTCCATCAGAAGAAAAACGCGGAGCAATTGTCATGTTATTAAACGTTCCGATCAACTCTCTTTGCCCCATTTCAATTTGTTGGAGATAAACATGAGGTACTTGATTGTCCTCGTAAGCCATATAGGTCAATTCTTGTCTTTTTGGTGAAAACCGCGGTGTAAGCACCAATTCACTTCCATCAGACATATAAATCAAATTTGCTCCATCTTGATCCATCATTGCTAAACGTTTAATGCGTGCATTTTGAGGACCTGTTTCATCGATAAAAACAATCCTTGTATCAAAATAACCACTTTCTCCTGTCATTTCACTATAGATCTCATCTGCGATCATATGTGCCACACGCCGCCAACGTTCTGTCGCAGTATAAAAACGCCGTCCTTTCAATTGTCTTTGTCCAAACACATCCCATAAACGAAAATCGACCCTCAAACGTCCATCGATTTCTCTCATGACTTGCCCAGTAACTAAACCTTGCGCTTTTATTTTCTGCCAAGAAGCAAAATGTGGTTGTTTATTAGGATTAGAAATGTTTTCAAAAAAATTTGCTTTATCAAGCGGTAAAAAAAGCCCCGACCGTTCGAGATCGGCTGTCACCACAGCAGATATTTTCAACCCAATCGAATCATTGGAAATAAAGTCTGTAATTGCAATGGGAATGGGATTAAAATCAGCGCTCGAAATAGTTCCTTTCAATTGCGCATAACCCGATGAAATACTTGAAAGCCACACCCCACAAGTGACAATAAACCAAGCAAAAACTTTATGTCTCGTTATAGTCATCATGGAATGTGTCCTTTCGTTAAGCGCTTTTTTCTCGTTTATCATCTTATTTCTTGGAGGGGATCAACATTAAAGTCAAAACCTTGCCCCCATAGATCATATTGATCACGTGGGAGATCTGCATAAGGTTGGCATGAAAAGACAGCAGCATACACCTGCCTTATCATAATAGCTTGTTGACTCTCAAGGCCGCTTACGGGATCAATGATAGGATCGCCCACAACCATCCCTTCACGGTCTAAATAAAATCGCAACCGCACGACCGGACGATTTTTTAAATCGCCGCCAAGCGCCACAAGTTTAAGCTTCTGTTGAATACATCCCCCCGCAATATTGACCAATGTTTGTGCCATTTTTGTGGTATCATTAATATTTTTTCTTGCACCCAAAGCTTCTGGTATATGAGAACGTTTTGCTCCCCCTCCTTGTGACCGCGCACGATTGAGCAAATTATTTTCCTCCAGAGCTAAAATATCTTCAATGGTCTGTTTCTCTTGGTTTTTCTTGTTAAGCTTTGGCGTCTTTTGATTCAATGCAGCCTCATTCTTCTTTGGAAATTCTCCGTCAAACTTTGGTTTAAACTGTGGAAGAAGAGATTTTTCTGGAAGTACAATTTTGGGCGCTTGATGAACAATCTGCTCTGCTGGTACTTTTGGGACCGTTGGAGCCAATTCTTTTGGCGATATCATTTCTTCATTTTTGTGCGCAGGCTTGAGCGCAACCTTAGAGGCATCTTCCGGCACTCTCAAAGGCATCTCAGGCGCAACCTTGGGCGCATCCTCCGGTGCCTCCAAAGGCATCTCAGGTGCAAGCTTTGACGCATCTTCCGGTACTCTCACAGGCATCTCAGGCGCAACCTTGGGCTCATCTTCCGGTACTCTTACAGGCATCTCAGGCGCAACCTTAGGCTCATCTTCCGGTACTCTCACAGGCATCTCAGGCACAACCTTAGGCGCATCCTCCGGTGCCTCCAAAGGCATCTCAGGCGCAACCTTGAGCTCATTCTCTGGTTCTTTTGAAATCTCTTCTGTTTTTGTTTCTAATAATTCTGGTTTTGTAAGTTCGGGTGCAAATGTTTCTGACGTGTTCTCGCTTGATGGTGGCGATGCTGTTTCAACGGGACGCGGCTTTTCCTCTGGTTGAAATGGTGCAAGACTATCTATTTGTCCCTCTCCAATATGGCGTGCATCTTCTTTCTCTTGTGGTTGCATAGTTGGTTTTACGGCAGGGATTGCACGTATAGGAGCCTTCACGGCTCCTTGTTGAGAAGAAAACTCGTCCACCAAAGGAGCAAGAGTGATGGGAATTGCTTCCAACGGTTGTGGTAAAGAGACAGAGCTTGTAAACTGAATAGCTCCCCAACTGAGAAAAATGACATGGACCACAAGGGATAAAGCCAAGCCTCGTTTCATACTATGATAGGAGTCTTTGTTCATTCTTTATGCCTTACTTATGCCTTATACATTTTTTCATTTTTAATCACTCTATGCTCTTTTAAAAAAATTAAGAACAACCGGTTATACGCAATTTTATTACTTATTATTTATTGTGCTAAACTTGCTAACGCAACTTGAGAAAACCCCGCTTTTTGAATATCTGCCAGCAGTTTTAATACTTGCTGATATTCAACAGTTTTAGCAACCCGTACAAAAACCCGTTGATCTTTTTGTGTAGCATCTGCTTCCAGAAGAGTTTTCAGGTGTGCAATCAGGGACTGTGACGTTTCATAATAATCTTGATTAATGGCAAAGCGCCCTTGCGCGTCAAGTGAAACCGTAAGAGGTGTTTTTTGAGCTCGTACGGGACCCGCTTGACTACGAGGCAAATCTAGAGGAACACCGTTCACTAAAAGGGGGGCAGAGACCATAAAAATAATCAACAAGACCAGCATGACATCCACAAAAGGAGTGACATTGATCTCACTCATCAGTTGGCTTCGTGAATGATGCCGCCTACGTGTATTTTTGCGAGAAGAAGAAGCAACAGAAAAGCCCATGGGATAAGATCCTTTTTATAAAGAGGAAGGTGCTGTGCGTGTTTCATCAATACGCCGCGATACAATTGTTGAAAATTCATCGGCAAAATTTTCTATTTGTGCAATGATGCGCGCACTTTCATGAGTCAACTTGTTATAAGCAATAACAGCTGGAATTGCTGCAAACAAACCAATAGCGGTTGCCAAAAGCGCTTCTGCAATCCCTGGCGCGACAATGGCAAGTGATGTATTTTGAGAAGCTGAAATAGAAAGAAAAGACTCCATAATACCAATAACTGTTCCAAAAAGTCCGATAAAAGGTCCCGCAGATCCCAGTGTCGCAAGAAAACTTAATTTTGATTCTATTTTTTCACTTTCACGTCCCAGCGTCAAATCCATAGCCTTATCAATTCTGCTCTGCAAACTTTTCGATGTATGGGTCCCTTTTTCAAGAGATTTTTTCCATTCAACCATTGCTGCCATAAAAACTGCGGATATACTATTGGTACGTTGACTTTTGCATGATGCATAAAGATCTTCTAGCGCTTTGCCAGACCAAAATGTGCGTTCAAACTGCTTTATTTCACGCCGTATTCTCCGATACGTAAAAATTTTATCAAAAATAATTGCCCAACTCCAGATAGAAGCGAGCAGCAACCCGATCATAACACCTTTCACGATCCAACTCGCTTGCATAAACAAATGCAACATTCCAATTGTTTCTGGATTCGTTAGTTCTAAATGCGGCATAATTTTTGTCCCTCTAAATGAAAGATGCATTTTTAAAATTTATAAAACAGATTATTTTATAGTTTCTAAATTTAAGTAAAGACTCTAGTCTCACATAAATCCATGCGCTAAAACAAGACTTGTTTCTTAAATTTCCTTAAAAAGTGATGACGAGAGACATCCCTCAATGCACGCCCCTCTCATTTCACAACAGCATTTATGAAAAATATAACGATCAGGATTTCTCCATAAATGCTATAAAAATAAAAGATATAAAAATGCATGATATAAAATCTATTATGCACCACCATCTTTACGCTTATGAAAAGAACGCTAAATCATCATACGCGTTTCTAGCTTAAAATGCTGCAATAAGTCTTAGCACTTGAAAAGATTCATAAGAGGCATTTATTCCTTTCTTAAGTGTTTTTGTACCCACTCACCAACTCCGCTTGTGACATGTAAGAAAATGTTTTTGATTAATTCGCGGCAATAGAGCTTGAAAAGAAAAAGTTTTACAAGTTTCAGAATTATCTGAAAGTGACAACGCAATGAATTATCATTGTAAATAAATATGTTATCATCATAAAAGATGACGCTTTGCCTCAGGCTATTGTTTCTCTCATTCTTTAATAAGATCACACCATCGGGCACAAAAAACGACACTAAACCACCCTAAAACGCCTCACAACAATGCACCTCACCTAGGCCCCCCTATAAGTCCTATATAATCTAGTGTAAGTCTCATGTAATCTCATTGTGTTGTGAATTAGCCCCTTTCAATGCCTATCATCTCTCTGGCACCTTGGTATAACGTACAAGCTTCTGTGACATGAAAAAAGCCTTTTCACATTTTTACCTCATCAAAACCGGCTTCTTCGCTCTCTTTGCTCACTTGCGATATTTGATCATTATTGCATTGAGAATGATCCATAAGGAACATTTTTACAATTTTTTCAATGGTTTATATTGTTCTCTTATGATGTATAAGCAAATGATTTTAATTGTTTCAACATGAACAGATCTGAAATGAAAGTATTTTATTCTATTCCTCTATTGGGGTTTGTGCCCGTGAGAAGTGATAATATATCTTTTTAAGTCAATATATTATATAGAATAATATGCTTTTGAAACTTTAAATGCAAGAATGCATTTCTGCTTTGTATACATTGATCTCTCACTCATTCACTACGTTTAGAAGCGCACATAAAGTTATGCATGATGGATAGAAATGGATGAGAGACGCGCTCTTGTGAGACCAAATGACAATCCAGTAAAAAAACAAATCAAATTGCTTAAAAACACCCTTTGGGTGTTTTGAGACAATTTTCGACCTAATAGCTTATTATCCCTTTATTGCAATATGTTGCTGGGTATATACATTTTTATTTTTTTATATTTTGTACCTTTTCGCTGTTTTCTGATGCCAACAAACCTTTCTTCAAAAGAAAGAAAAATATCTTGAGCTTATAGCAGAAAATGGATGATATGACATTGATTTCGAATCATAACATGGATGGGGCGTGTTTAATTTTGTGGGATATCATCTTCAATTTATTGTAGTTATTGTAGCAGAGGTGCTTTCTTTTGCTGTATCATATAACCTTATTGAAAAACATTTAGGCTATAATAAATGTATAGTCTTAGATTATAGATTACTTTATATCTGCTGATCTCTCCTGAAGCGGCTGTTTCAATGAAGCACACTTTTAACCAAGCATTTTTGCAAAAAGCTCTTTGGGTAAACGTCGCGGTTTTGCCTCCTCATTAATCAGAGCAATTTCAACTTTGGCTGTTACCAACGTGGTCATCTCATGCAAAATAGATTGCTCCATAAAAAAGCGGGCCCCTTGGATATGAGTAACACGTGTTTTAACAACTAAAAGATGATCAATTTTAGCTGGTCTTGAAAAATTAATTTCCATATGACGAACAACAAAAAACAGTTTTTCCCCCTCACCCCCTGCTGCTAACATCTTATTATTAAAACCGGTATCGCGTAAAAACTCTGAACGTCCTCGTTCAAAAAACTCAAGATAACGCGCATGATAAACTACACCGGAAAAATCTGTATCCGCAACATAAACGCGGACCTGAAAATTATGAAAAGCGTTTGTATGATTGCTCTTAAAAGGTGTTATTTCTGTCATCGACTTCATATCCCATAAAATCATCTAATATAGCAAATTATCTATCAATCAAAAGATTGAACACATTTTTGTGTTGAAGTTGTGAAAAGCAAAAGCAAAAAATCTTTAATAGTGCCAAACCTTTTTAGCCAGAATATGCTAAAAGAAGGCACGTCTCTTGTATTTTATGACCTTGCTATAAAATATTCACATAGTTTCTTTTAATAAAGAGAATGCCTTAGTCATCTTCCCCATCCCATAAAGATGTCTGAAGTGATGAATTGTCTTGAGCATCAGAAAGTTGAGAACGCCTTTGTATAGACGTTGTAGAGGCTGGAGCAGAAAGCCCTAAATGGCTCCAAGCCTTTTCAGTTAGAATGCGTCCACGAGCGGTTCTTTGAATAAAACCTTGTTGGAGCAAATACGGTTCAACAATATCTTCAATGGCATCGCGTGGTTCTGATAAAGCAGCAGCAATTGTTTCAATCCCCACCGGTCCCCCTAAAAAAGTTTCCGCAATCAGGAGCAAGTAGCGACGATCAAGCGGATCAAGCCCAAGATAATCGACTTCAAGGCGCGAAAGCGCTTCATCGGCGATTTTTTGGTCAATTTGTTTTGCTTGTTTAACCAAAGCAAAATCACAAACGCGCCGTAAAAGCCGTCCGGCAATGCGCGGGGTTCCCCGTGCTCGGCGTGCAATTTCATGAGCACCATCATCACTGATCTTGACGGCAAAAAGTCGTGCATTACGCTGCACAATATATTCCAATTCTTCTATCGTATAAAAATTGAGACGAATTGGAATACCAAAACGGTCTCTCAGCGGTGTGGTCAAAAGCCCCAAACGTGTGGTTGCCGCTACCAAAGTAAATTTAGCCAGATCAATTTTCACCGAGCGTGCGGCCGGCCCCTCCCCAATGATCAAATCCAGTTGATAATCTTCCATGGCTGGATAAAGAATTTCCTCAATCGCCGGATTTAAGCGATGAATTTCATCAATAAACAAGACATCACGTTCTTCAAGATTGGTCAAGAGAGCGGCTAAATCTCCTGCTTTAGCGATGACCGGCCCTGAAGTAGAGCGAAAATTAACGCCTAATTCTTTTGCCATAATCTGTGAAAGCGTTGTTTTTCCTAACCCCGGTGGTCCTACAAACAAAACGTGATCCAGCGCTTCTTGCCGCGTTTTTGCTGCTTCAATAAATATTTTTAAATTAGCCCGTGCCGCTTCTTGACCAATAAAGTCATCGAGAACTTGTGGCCTCAAGGAACGATCTGGATCGTTAGGAAGGGAGGCGGAACCCAGAAGGCGTTTATCTTCATCTTTATGCATTGTTACCTTGATTTTAAGTAGGAGAAGAAAGCAATTTGAGACTATGGCGGATCAGCAGGGCAGAAGAAACAGTTTCCCCCTCAAGAGCATTCATCGCAAGAGCAAGAGCACGGGATGCATGCTCCCGTTCAAACCCTAGCTTCATCAACGCGGAAAGCGCATCATGCGCAGGTTGATTGGTCATCTCACGCTGAGGAACCGAAACAGTCTTGACCGCTTGTTCAAAGGGGAGTGTTTTACTTTTCAGTTCACCCACAATTCTTTCACTGACTTTTTTACCAACGCCCGGCGCTCGACTAATCATCGCAACATCGTTTAAAGCAATAGCCTGTGCAAGTTCATCTGGCGATAAAGTACCCAAGATTGCCAAAGCAACCTTTGCTCCTACTCCAGGAACATTTTGTAGAAGACAAAACCACTCCTGTTCAGCTCTTGTAGTAAAACCAAAAAGGCGGATTGCGTCTTCCCGAACATGCGTTTCAATAAAAAGGCTTAACGCCTCGCCAACAGAGGGTAAAGAAGGACGCAGCCGATTTGACACAAAAACAACATACCCCACACCGTGAACATCAAGAAGGATATGATCATCAAAGATATGTTCAAGAGTGCCCTTTAATTTGCCAATCATGTTGCCATCCCACTCATATCGCCATCCTTGCCTGATAAGATCGGTCAATACTGTTACGGTGCATACTATGACAAAGAGAAAGAGCAAGAGCATCAGCCGCATCACTGCTATCAAATTCAGCCCGTGGGAGGAGAACTTTGACCATCATATGGATTTGTTCTTTAGCCCCATGTCCAACCCCAATAACTGATTTTTTCACTTTGTTGGGCGCATATTCAAAAACAGGAAGATTTGCTTGCGCAGGAACCAGCAGTGCAATTGCACGCGCTTGGCCAAGTTTTAAAGTTGCTGTAGCATCTTTGTTGACAAATACATGTTCCACAGCGGCTTCATGGGGCATAAATTGATGCACAACCTCTGAAAGACCTTTGTGGATCTGACATAGTCTGGAAGCCAGCGCACACTGTACATCAGAAGAAACCGTCCCTGCTGCAATAAACTGAAGACGATTACCCGCAACATCGATAACGCCCCACCCTGTACGCCGTAATCCGGGATCAATGCCTATAATACGAATCGTCTCTGCCATAAACTACAGTCTATACACTTTTCCCCCTTGTGAATAAAGATGTGAATAAAGACAAGACCACAAAGAAAACAACAACCCAAGACAAAACCAGTAAAAAGATAATCATATCCCCCAAATTTATACAATTATAACACACAACGAACAGCATCTTTATGGAACACACTTTATGAAGCATAACTGAAATCAATCAAAACCATTCACACATCACAAGCAAGCACCCTCTAAAGCATAAAAATTCCCTTTCTATATCATATCCAACGCCATAACGGTTAAACATCGCAAGCGAGCAAATAGAGAGTGCTGGATTGCACATTCATAAGTGTAAAGAGGCTATGCAATGGATGGTACACACTTTACGAAAACTTTTTACATTATAGCATGACGCTATCATTATAAATCAACGCATTGATTTATAATGATAATTAATTATTTTGTATGTTGCATAAGAATCCCGAATATCCTAAAATTTTCTCATTACAAGTCTGTTTATCTTGAATCAATCAAAACCATTCTCTTACATATGAAACGTGGGATTGCCGTATAGAGTAAAACTATACAAGAAAGGACTAAAAATGCCTCTAATGAATTGTCTCAAGTTCCAAAGGCTGTTGCAACATTGGGGACTGGCAAAGATGATGATAGTGCCGGCTTTTTCCTTTGCAAGCGTAAAAATGAGAGAGGCTCAACGAATGTGAATAAGAACTGAGAGGTGTTTTTGAATATACTCATCACACCACAATGACATTGCATAGAGAGGGACATTGCATGGGGGCACAGGGAACCCATGGGGCATTCATTATATGGCACTTTATTTTGGATATTTTATTTTACGCGAGGGAAAATAACTTCCATTCAAAACAAAAGAAGCCCCAAAACTGCAACAATGTGTATCATCCTCATTAACACACACTTTACAGCAGCTTTATAGGCATAAATTATAGAGCATAAATAAATTGATGTACAAGCCCCTGCTCTATCTCAGAGCCAAAACAAAATCACACGATAGATCAACAGAAAGTGTTCCAGCTGCAATCAACCAAAGTCGATTTCCCACAAAACCAACCATACTCCATCCCATGCCATAATTCGCAATCAATACCTATCCCTCTCTCAGCTATAAGCTCAAGATATTTCCTACGCTCAAATAGAAATTAGGCAGAAAAAAGCACTCTAGTTTGGTTTTAGTTGTGAAATTTTGGTTGTAAAAAATGGATATACTGCTCTAAATATCGCAAGAAAGAAGCAAGGAGCTATTTTTCTCAGAATACCCAAAAGCTGTTTTGAGCAATTCGATTTGTTTTCCTACTGGATTATCATCTTCTAGAGCAGAGGAGGCCCCAGTTTCCCACCCAGCACGCATATAGGTTATGCACGCTTCTAAACGTAATGAACGAGAACAAATTGACGGAAAGTTTCTGGCAATTCATGCCAATGAGGGGTTTCAAGTTCCAATGTCGGTGTATGAAGTGACACTTTTACAATTTCTTTTTTTTATTTGTTCTGATGATATTTCTCCTTCGCACAAAGCAAGGGGAGTCTCTCTAAGAACGCCCAAAGGCTGTTTTGAGCAATTCGATTTGTTTTCCTACTGGATTATCATCTTCTAGAGCAGAGGAGGCCGCAGTTTCCCACCCAGCACGCATATAGGTTATGCGCGCTTCTAAACGCAATGAATGAGAAACAAATTGGCGAAAAGTTTCTGGCAGTTCTTGCCAATGAGGGGTTTCAAGTTCCAATGTCGGTGTATGAAGAGATACTTTTACAATTTCTTTTTTTATTTGTTCTGATGACATTTCCCCTTCACGCTCTGCGCGAAGAAGAAGGAGTTGAGAAGCGATTTGCATAAGTCGTGTACTTAAATACATAGCCTCTTTCGCATAAACTGCAGAAACCTCTGCCGAAAGAGAGCGTGCTACTAATTTCCCTTCTGAGTCAATATACGCTGCGGTTTTTTCAATCAGCGCCATTGTTTCTTCATAGAGACGATTAAAAGCATTTTCAAAAGCATTATGCTCAATCATGATAATAGGTTCATCATATGGACGTTTATGTACACTCACGCTTTTATACTCCAAGTATCAGCACAAAATCACACCCCTTAACGAATAGAGTATTAAAAAGTTTCTTTTGTTGCTGTATAGAACGCTTTTTTTTAAAACTGCTACCTCTTTTAATTTTTTTGCGCAACGCACTTTTTATACTAAGGTTAACGTGCCCAACAAACACTACAGGAATATTTTTTATAAACGGATCATTTTCCTTGAAAAGGACCACTGCCAAGATTGCCGTTTTTCACAATAATAAGCGACTCCAAATTGCAAAGCAATACCCGTTATTATTAAGAGGGTATCGGAAAAAAACGTTTCTGTCATCACTGTTTTTACAATTTGTCCAAACATCGCAAAAATGGTTCCCGTTACAAAGACCGGTAAACTATGTTTTCCTAAAATTGCTAAAGGATGTTTTGGAGAGACATAAAACCATTTATTGATGCGCGGCAAAGAAAGAATGAGAAAGGCTAATGCAAGAACATGGAGTAAACGTGGCAAGCTTAAAAAGGTTTTATTAAAGTTCAACAATGGGGAAGACCAGCCAAGCCACCCCAAAATGCCCCACCAATTTAAGCGAACCCATGACAGCGCCAACAAGAGATACGCTGCCGCACAAACAATCCAAAAAGACTGAAAAGCGATTTTTTTTCCTTGTTTAAGCGCTAAAGTACTGGTCAATCCTATGACAAATAAGAATTGCCAAGACAAAGGATTTAAAAACCACTTTCCCTTTAAAGGATAAGAAGGAGGAGCAATTTTATAAAATCCGCAGATAAGATACAGTGTAAAGGAGCCCAAAAGCAGCCATTTTGTCTGCTTACAACTCAAATAAAGGATAAAAGGCGCAAAAAACATCAAAACGATATAAAGAGGAAGAATATTATTATATCCCAATTGATGCCCAAAGCTTAAGGTACTCAAAAATGCGATACCAGGCTCTTTAAAAAAGAGTCCCACATTGTTCATCGATAAAAGTTTTTCTGTTCGCCATAATAAAAAGGCAGCAAAAAAAAGACTTAACGTGACAAAAGTAGTAAAAAGATATGCACCATAGAGCTGCAGAGCTCTGTACCAAAGTTTTCGGATAATAAAAGCAAAGGATTTTTGCTGTAATCGTCCATGAAAGCTTAACCCAAGAGCAATCCCTGAAAGCAAAACAAACACTTCTGCACAATCAGAAAAACCGAAATTTCTATGAGTAAAAGACTCATAGATCGTTCTGGGAATATGGTTGATGAAAATCGTCAATAAGGCCAAAGAACGAAAAACGTCAATGCGTGTATCACGGCGAAAAGATTGAGTATTATGCTCAAGAATACCTTGGTACTTCATCAGTGGACTCCCACACGTTGCACCCCCCTTGAAGTCCCATAAAATGGTGCTTACCCTTATTGCCAACAAGCATGAACAGAATGAAATTTTAATTTTTAAGAGTCAAGTTTCATTTTAAGCGTTTATTTTTTTAAAAGCAAAAGTTTTTTAAAGGCAAAAGAACGAAAAGCGTCCATACGTGTATCACAACAAAAAGGCGACATATTATGCTTAAAAACACTCTCATTTCTCATAAACAGGCTTCCACACACCCACAAATCCTTTAAATTACGTGAAAATGGTGGTCACTTTCATCGCAAATAAGCATAATAGAATGAAACTTTAATTTTTAAGCGTTATTTTTTCTAAGAAACAGGGATTTGACATGACAGAACAAAAAAATAAACCAATTGATCAACCTCTTTTCCCTCAGTTGATTTTAACACTTGATGTTCGGCGCAACACCCCAAAAACATTTTTGCAGCAAATTTTGCAAACAAAGTCTTTTGCATGCGTCATCCTCCATGATTCTGAAAAGTTGAAAGATGATAGCTCTTTTTTACAACAACAAGCGCAAACTTACGCAGAAGATATTCAACATCATGACGCAGCCCTTCTCATCGCTGATGACAGCCGCATTGCTGGGCGCATAAAGGCTGATGGATTGCACATAGAAGATGATCTTAACGCTCTTGAAAGCTTCAAAAATCAGCAAAAGGAACAAAAAATCATAGGCTTTGGCAATCTACGCAATCGCCATAGTGCTATGCTTGCAGCGGAAACAGGTGTTGATTACCTGTTCTTTGGAAAACTCGGTGCTGATAAAAAACCCCAAGCGCACCCCCGCAATCTCCAGTTAGCAACATGGTGGGCAGAAATTATGCAAACCCCCGCCATTATCCAAGCAGGAAGCGATTTTTCAACCTTTGATGAAGTCTTAAAGACTGGATGTGAATTCATTGCTGTAGAAGAAGTCATTTTGGGGAACGACAACCCCTTAATACTGCTTAAAACAATGCAAGAAAAATGTGAGAAAACCCCCTTGTAATATAGGAGGAGAATTTATAAATAAAGCGTTAACTTTCGTGCTTCTTATATAGAGCACATAACGGCATATACAAATAGGAGAAAAATTCGTTTCGTTCATTCACAATTCAATCAGATCGCTTCATCACGCAGTAAAATTTCCCATCATTTAGTCAAGTTTTCCCACGTTTCAATCAATTGAATGGAAGGTGACCGTCTCTTTTTGTGCATTGTATAAGAAAATGAAATCATAAAGCTATTTAAATTCAAATAGTTATAAAAATAAATCAACATTTTATATTAATAAACAGCGATATTGAAAGAATATAAACAGTGAAATATAGCGGCACCTTCGAAGACCTTAAAGATATAGTTAAAAAAGCTGGATATAAAATCATAGAAATTAAGTCTCTATCACTTAATTCTTCTAAAGGATATCAGATCAAAACCTCCGAAGGAGGCGTTATTAATTGGTATGAAAGCACAGGAACAATCAACGTTCAAGGCAAAGAAAACATAAAACAAAAGTTAATAGAAGATTTAGCAAAGTATATAGAAGAAACATCAACGATTCCTTCCTCAAAAACTGCCTCCAATCCTTCAAATAAAAAAATTTTTATCGTTCATGGTCATGATTGTTATGCCTTAACGGAGCTTGAAAATGTTCTTCTCAAGCTTGGTCTCGAACCATACATCTTACAAAACACGAGTGGTAATGGTTTACCCATCATTCAAACTTTGAAAAAAGAAATTTGTGACAGTTCTATAAGTTTTGGTATTGTACTCCTCACGCATGATGACATGGGTTATGCTATATCTCAAGGTGCAGAAAAAATTCAACCCCGTGCACGACAAAACGTTATTTTTGAAATGGGCATGTTAGCTGCCACACTTCCTCTTGAGAGGATTGCTATTCTACAAAAAGAAGGCATTGAAATGCTTTCAGATGTTGGTGGAGTTTACTACCTTTCTTTTAAAGAACACGTAAACGAAACATTTCCCAAACTTATTAAGCGCTTACAAAAAGCTGATTTCTCTTTTAATACAGATACAATTCATGCATTAAAGTAAATTTGAATAATGCTTATGTTTATTTTTTAAAGCGCACGCCCAAAACCACAAGACACCCCACCACATTCCACAGACACACATCCTATAGCACAGAGAAACGATCACCCCCCCCTTATTCAAACAGCAAGCGATTGTGCAAATTTTAATGAAGAGACCGCGTGTAAATTCATTACCATAGAAGAAATCATTTTAATCCCTTTGATAAACACGGAGGCTGTTGTCATGATTTTGGTAATTGTTCCAGAGAGATTTAAGAAGCAGATAGCCTCTCATTAGATTAAAGAAAAATAGGAAATTCACGTCGGGCATGTACTACAGCTACAATTTCGATTTGATGTGCAGCTACTCGATACAATATAAGGTAATTTGGATGCGCTACAATTTCTCGTAATCCTAATACCTTCTCACTCTGTCTGTATAAATATGGATGTTCTGCCAATGGCAGTACGGATGCTTCCAAAAACCTTTTCATTCGGCGCGCAGCAGATGGATTCTCGCGAGCAATATAGGTAACATCTGACGCAAATCGTCGCGCGCCGAAGACAACCAAACAACCGGAAGCATCACTTTTCCTATTCAGCTTCAAGCTGACTGATTATAACTTCCATTTCAGCCATAACCTCATCATGCGGAATAGGAGGATATGGATTTGCAAGACTGCTCGCTACCTTATCGCGCAGCCATGCAGTGTAGCTGCTTTCCTGTTCAACGGTTTCGAACTCTGAAATTAGCGGAGAAAGGGTGGTCTTCATAATATATGTCCTTTCTATTCCTGAATATTGAAGATAATTACTCTTGGCTATGTTGTCAATACTAGAGAATTGAAAATGTTTAACTTTTAAGCGTCCAAAGTTCTTTTGATCTTAAAACTTAAGGCTTTTTAACCCTCTCAAAAAACACGGGGGCTGTTGTCATGATTTTGGTAATTATTCCAGAGAGGTTTAAGAGGCAAATAGCCTCTCATTAAAAAACAAATTTTGTAAGTAAAAAACTATTTTTATTGTAAATTTCCTGAAATTACTTTATGAATTAAAAGATGTTTTGGTCGCATACGCAACGACCAAAAGGGAACTGAAAACCCTAGATCCGAGCGTAAAAATAAACCCACTCCTGTGGGTATCCCGGAATTCCGGGAGATTTTGCTATGTCCAGGTGCTTCTCAGCACTAAAAGCAAAATGCTGACTCGGATTCAGTGTTTTCAGACTCCCGGAATACTCATGCGAGGGCGCTCGCAACCGGCGGGGAAAAATGCAATCTCAAAATCTTAATATTGATCTTTTTATTGGCAAAAAAATTCGTTTGAGACGAAAAATGCTAAAAATGTCTCAAACAACTTTAGGACACGCTTTAGGTGTCACTTTCCAACAAATTCAAAAATATGAAAAAGGCTTAAATCGTGTCAGCGCAGGGCGTTTAATGGAAATTTCTGATATTTTGAATGTTCCCATTGCCTTTTTTATGCCGATATCATTACAAAACACCAGCCCCCATATCATCATGATGAAATCGCATCAAACACAGAGGAATACCTGCTGCTCAAAAGATTTAGAGTTCTAACAACGGTAAAAAAGAAAGCCTTTTTACAACTGATCTCTGATGAGAATGCAAGCTAACATCACATGAATAGCGTGCGCTATTCATAAGCATTCATACGTATTTTAAAAAGCAACCTCCATTGTAAGCATTTTTTCATTTTAGGGGGATAAGCCATTGATATAATAGAAGATAAGCATCTTTACATACGATAACCCCTCATCATTATTATTTTTAACAGGACTGTATTATTTTTAACAGAACTGTTTTAAACAGTCTGTCTCTCGTCGACATTTATGCTACTTTTTTAACTTACCCAACCCTACCTTGAACCAAGACGAAAAACTGAGAGATAAAAAGTAATATAGAAATGAGATTCTTATACGGCTTGTAATGATGAAAAAAAAATGTGAAAATTCTGATCGGTAATGAGGAGAAAACACCATGATCAAGAGAAGCGTGAAGCTGCTTATCTTAGGCGTGATTGGGCTTGCAAGTTCTGCTGTAAGTTCAGCGGGAAACACTGAAGAAATCTCAAATTCTGAAAGCTCTTTCAATACGATTCAAGAAGCTTCAAACACTCAAGAACCCTTTCAGCCCTTAAAAGCTGGAGACTATGACCAAGCCTATGACTATTACATCCAAGGTTATTATTTAAAAGCTTTTCGTGAAGCACTCCGACGTGCTGAAAAAAATGATCCTTTTGCACAAACTCTTCTTGCCCGAATTTATATGGAAGGATGTGCTGTTCCTATTGACGGTGCGCGTGCTGCTTTATGGTTTGAACGCGCTGCAAAACAGGGGGAACCCCAAGCACAACTACGCTATGGACTTATGTTGTTCGATGGTAACTTTATAAAACAAAATCAAGAACTTGGTGCGCAATTCATTCAAAAAGCTGTCAAAGCAGGCGTCAAGGAAGCCTATTTTTATTATGGACAACTGCTTCTTTATAAAGCCTCACAGGAAAAACAAGCTCTCCCTGGTGTTTCTTCCCAAAGTCGTGAAAATGAAGCAATAGAGCAAGCCTTAAAATGGTACTTAAAAGGTGCTGCTCTTGGGGATGCTGAAGCGGCTTTTTCTGCTGCAAAAATTCTTTCCTTAGGCACATTAAAGCGACCAAAAGATGATCGCAATGCCCGCAAGCTCATGGAAGTAGCAGCTCAAAACAACCACTTAAAAGCTCAACTTCATTTAGCACAATGGCTTGTACAGGGGCGTGGAGGAGAAACAGATTTTCAGCGTGCTTTTCATTTACTTCACAGAAATGCCGTCAACATGATTGCACCAGCACAGATTTCCCTTGCAAGGCTTTATCGAGATGGCACAGGAACAAAAGGCGATATAATAATGGCAGCGGCATGGTATATGCTCGCAAAGGAAGCAAAAATGCAAGCTCCTGATCTTGAAATAATGCTCCAAGGCATGGACAAGACACAACTAGAAAAAGCGCACAAAGAAGCAATAAAGCTCCTTCCTGTTTTTTAAAATACTCCTCTCTGCTTCAAAAAGATAAAATTTATAGAAATTCCGGGAGATTTTGCTCTGTCCAGGTGCTTTAAGCACTAAAAGCAAAAAGGCTGATTCGAGGTCAGTGTTTTTAGACTCCCGGAATACCAACGCGAGGGCGCTCGCAACCGGCGGGGGCTTTAAAATGCGAGCCAAAAATCTTGATAATGACATTTTCATTGGTAAAGAAAACGCACTGGTATCATTTGCTTAACAAACAATATCCAATAAGCAAAAGAGCTAGACTATCCCGAAAATTCCGCAAGCTCTATTTTTTCATTCTTTTTGCTTGGACGAAAAACACGCCGTCTCTTATAAAAAAACTATTTTTTATTGCCAAGCCTCCGAAATTACTTTACATATTTAAAGGTATTTTTGATCGTATACGCAACGATCAACGGGGATTAAAAACCCTAAGGTCCGATACATAAAAATGAACCCACTCTGTGGGTATCCCGGAATTCCGGGAGATTTTGCTATGTCCAGGTGCTTTAAGCACTAAAAGCAAAATGCTGATTCGGACTCAGTGTTTTTAACTCCCGGAATACCAATGCGAGGGCGCTCGCACTCGGAGGGGGCTTTAAAATGCGAGCCAAAAATCTTGATAATGACATTTTCGTTGGCAAAAAAATTCGTTTGAGACGAAAAATGCTAAAAATGTCTCAAAAAACATTAGGTCAACATTTAGGTGTTACTTTCCAACAAATCCAGAAATATGAAAACGGCTTAAATCGTGTCAGCGCAGGGCGTTTAAAAGAAATTGCCGATATCTTAAATGTTCCACTTGTCTTTTTCTATGCGGACACCTCAGCAAAACAACAGCTCCCATACCCTCATGATGAAATCGCATCAAGTACAGAAGAATACCTGCTGCTCAAAAGATTTAGAGTTCTAACCTCGATAAAACAAAGAGCCATTTTACAATTACTCTCTGATCAAAATGAAAGCTTTTAACATCATGACATAGAGCACTACACTCTCTGTTCTTAACTTGCCTCCCACCCCTCAAAGGACAGAAGCCCCTTCCCTATCCGGTTGGGAAACAATCCGTCTTCTCAGAACAGAACTCTTTTAGCTTCCCATTTTATGTGGTTCATTTCACAAAATTATCCGGACAAGCTCCCCCTCAAATATTCACCACACACTCTCATAAAAACATCACATGTGCAAAGTTTTATGTCTTATAGCACCACACCTCAAACGATAGTATTTAAAAAAACAGAATAAACATTCATACGTATTTAAAAAAAGATAGCCCTTAAAAAGCAATGCTTGAAAATTTTTTTGATCAATCTGGAATAACACTTAACACATCATTTTATAATAGAGATGGAGGACATGATCTTAACATGCAAACGCAAAAAATTGCTTTTTTATCATAATCACTAAAAGCAGCAGTTTATTAAAATATACGCCACCAGAAGCACTTCAAGCAGCCTTTACAGCTGAAACCATTATTCATTGATTAATTAACCGATTGATTAGATACCGATATGTTGTTAATGTGCTATGCGTAAAGTTGCTCTTATTTCTGGAAGAGGAGCTTCGCAAATAAAGAGCAACAATAAGTAAGGGGAATTAAAGATGTTAAAATATTTATTGCTGTCACCGGTTGTGTTGGTGGCTGGTTGCGCATCTGTAGGCAGTTATTCATCAAATTATGTTGATCAAAGTCTTACAAAGCGTCAGGCACAATTAGTTGCTAACAAATTTATTAGCGGTAACAAAGGGTTTTTACCACCAGCTACAACCACACTTCTTATAAAGAAAAATAATACAGCAGACAACTTTACTCCTTTATTTATCAATCTGTTGCGACGGAATGGATATAATGTGATCTATACAGATCAACCTCAAAAGCAACAAAACATGGGTGTGAATTTGAGTTATAGAATAAGATTAAATAGTAGCACTATAGTGTCTCTTTTTCAGTATAACGTGAACGGAGAGCCGCGTTCTTATATAAATACTCAGCCCAGATGAACCCGCTATTTAATGTAAACATACTCTATATTTTACACGTAAAGACTTAAAAGCTCTTGCGAAAGGCAAAGAGATTTGCACCTCAATAAAAAACCTCATTTTTAGCCAGAGTGGATAAATTTTATTATAGATTGTGACAATACAAAATAATGTAAATTATAGCTTTGAGATTTAAGAAAAGAAGAATACTAAAAATAATGAAAATGCCCCACACCCTAGTGAATTGTTACGCGAAGATGTAAATGCAAAACTTGGACTATCTGTGATTGAAGCAGCTGAAGAGTTTTCTATATCCCGTGTAGCATTTTCTAGGGGCTTGGTAAAATCCTTATAACGACATTTTCAGTGGCAAATTCATTGGCAAAAAAATTCGTTTGAGACGAAAAATGCTTAAAATGTCTCAAAAAACATTAGGTTAACATTTAGGTGCCACTTTCCAACAAATCCAGAAATATGAAAACGGCTTAAATCGTGTCAGCGCAGGGCGCTTAAAATAAATTGCCGCTATCTCAAATGTTCCACTTTCCTTTTTCTATGCTGATATCTTAACAAAACAACAGCCCCCATACCACCATGATGAAATCGCATCAAGTACAGAAAAATACCTGCTTTTAAAAAAATTTAGAGTCCTAACCTCGATAAAACAAAGAGCCTTTTTACAATTACTCTCTGATCAAAATGAAAGCTAACACCCCGCGATAACACACACCACGCTCTATCCCATGAGACACTCATAATAAACTCCGTATTCACATATTCTTAATTAAAAACACCTCATGGTTTTAGGGAACTTATATCATTACCATCAATTATATCATTGCCATCAATGATGATATTTTACGACACAACGGGATAAATTTCCCCCAAAATTCTAAAAAATTTTTGTGCAAATTTTTAAAAAGCTTGCGTCTGAGCGCTTTTTATGGTCTTGCAAAGAGCTGAAAAGCAAAAATACATAAAGGTTCTTTTTTACTTAAGCTTTTCTCTTTGCAAAAAGCAGGAGAAAGCCCATAAAGAGCACACAGGACCATGAGAGAGCAGCAAGGTTAATCAAAGGGATTTTAGCCCGAAAATAACAAAAGAGCTTGACCGTTAAAGGCAGCAAAGAAAAGCGCCATAAAGACAACAAGAGAGTTCTTTTTGCAAGAATAGAATTGGATAGAAACGATGAAAATTAATGGCAATGAAATTCGCCCTGGTAATGTGATCGAACATCAAGGAAGCTTATGGGTTGCTGTTAAATGCAACGCTGTAAAACCAGGAAAAGGTGGTGCATTTAACCAAGTTGAAATGAAAAATTTGATTGATGGTACAAAACTTAATGAGCGATTTCGCGCTGCTGAGACAGTTGAACGCGTGCGCCTTGAACAAAAAGATTTCACCTTTCTTTATCAACAAGGGGATGCTTTGGTCTTTATGGATTCAGAATCTTATGAACAACTAGAACTTCAAAAGGATTTTGTTGGTGAACGTGCTGCTTTTCTCCAAGATGGGATGACTGTCACAGTTGAACTTTATCAAGAAAAGCCTATTGGCATCTCACTTCCTGATCAAGTTGCTGTCACGATTGCAGAAGCCGATCCTGCCATCAAAGGACAAACGGTTACCTCCTCTTATAAACCCGCCATTCTTGAAAACGGAATTCGTATTCTTGTTCCCCCCTTTATGAATGCTGGTGAACGTATCATTGTAGACACCAATGAGTTGATTTATTTGCGTCGTGCAAATGAAAAAGATAAATAAAGGAATAAAAAATGGCCCATTCTGCAGTCATGAATGTCATGGTGCAAGCTGCAATGAAAGCAGGACGCTCGTTGGTACGTGATTACGGTGAAGTGCAAAATTTGCAAGTGTCTTTGAAAGGACCAGCAGATTATGTCAGCCAAGCAGATCGCAAAGCGGAAAAAATTATTTTCAATGAACTAAGCAAGGCGCGCCCCAAATTTGGTTTTCTGATGGAAGAGTCAGAAGAAATCATTGGAGAAGATTCACAACACCGTTTTATTGTTGACCCTTTGAGATGGCACCACAAATTTTCTCCATGGCATTCCTTTTTTTGCTGTTTCCATTGCCTTAGAAAGCCAAGGAAAAATCGTTGGTGGTGTCATTTACAATCCCGTGAATGATGAACTCTTCACCGCAGAACGCGGGTGTGGTGCTTTTTTCAATGACCGCCGCTGTCGCGTTTCTGCTCGACGCAGACTAGAAGATTGTGTCATTGCCACAGGAATGCCTCATTTTGGTCGCCCAAATCATGGAACCTACCTTATTGAATTACGTAATGTGATGGCAGAGGTTGCCGGACTTCGCCGTTTTGGGGCTGCTGCTCTTGATTTAGCTTATGTGGCTGCTGGAAGAACCGATGGCTTTTGGGAAGATAACCTGCAAATTTGGGATATGGCTGCTGGAATACTGATGGTTCGTGAAGCCGGTGGTTTTGTCACCGATAAAGAAGGCGGCAACAATATATTTCGCAAAAAAAATATCATTGCCGGCAATGAACACATTCGCCTAAAATTAGAAAAAACCCTCAAAAAAGGCATTTAGACCTCAGAAAAGATCTAGCAGATGACCTCAGCCAAGCAGATCGCAAAGCGGAAAAAATTATTTTCAATGAATTAAGCAAAGCGCGCCCCAAATTTGGTTTTCTGATGGAAGAGTCAGAAGAAATCATTGGAGAAGATTCACAACACCGTTTTATTGTTGACCCTTTGAGATGGCACCACAAATTTTCTCCATGGCATTCCTTTTTTTGCTGTTTCCATTGCCTTAGAAAGCCAAGGAAAAATCGTTGGTAGTGTCATTTACAATCCCGTGAGTGATGAACTCTTCACCGCAGAACGCGGGTATGGTGCTTTTTTCAATAACCGACGCTGTCGCGTTTCTGCTCGACGCAGACTGGAAGATTGTGTCATTGCTACAGGCCCATGCCTCATTTTGGTCGCCCAGGTCATGGAACCTATCTTATTGAATTACGCAATATAATGATGGAAGTTACTGGACTGCACTGTCTTAGCGCTGCTCTTGAGTTTATCTTATGGTACCGCGGGAAAAACCGATGGTTTTTGGGAAGATAACCTGCACATTTTTAATAAAACTACCAGCATACTAATGGTTCGCAAAAACGGTGGTTTTGTCACCGATAAAGAAGGTAGCAGCGATATATTTCGCAAAAAAAATATCATCACAACAAAACGCCCCAAGAAGCAACAACGACATCAGAAGCCAACATTCTCCCCTACTTCTCTTAAGAAATCACCGCCTACACAGCAAAAAAGATTGACTATAATTTAAAATATCCCCTCTCTGCTAAGGGCTATCACATATGCCTCTCATAGTTTTCACCTCTACATGACAACAGAAATTTTAGCAAATCCATTGATTTATACAGCCATTCCCCCCCCTTCATTTAACCATTATCTCAGATAGTCTATGAAATACTCTCGAGATTTATAGTAACAAAAATCTTTGTTTTCCAAAATTGCTTTCTGCATTTCACTTGCAAGCTGCTCTTTATCTTTTTCAATAGCCTCTTTCAGCGCCTTTATCTTCTTATCCCCAAAGATAACTTTTAATTTTTCTTTTAACTTTTTTTCCTCAACAAGCTTCTCCCAAAAGATCAATCGGTTATCGCATTTCTCATTTGATGATTTCATCCACTCTTTAACGCCTAATTTGTAAGCTTCTTCAAATGTTGGTATCTTTTCATCAAGGACTAGGTCTTTTTTCTCTTCTTTATCTCTCTCTTTACAAACCTCCATTGCCCTTTCAACCGTAGAGTAACAACAACTTTTATCAAAGGCAATATATCCTTCTTTCACCGTATCAATAAGCATCTTATAGTAAATGAAAGTTTCTCTTGCCGTCTTATAATCACTGGAAACATCATACAATAAGGATAGAAGCTCTCTTTTACAAATGCACAGTACACTACTGTCACCAGGCATACTCCCAAATCCTCCCAGTTTTTTTAGCGTTTCATATTCAGTATATTTAGGTATGTCTTCAAAGTAAATTTCCAGAGATGCTAAGTCACGATAGAGCCCTGAAGCTTTATCCTTTTGTTGCTGTTCGTATTCAGCTGTAATCATATCATCAATCATATATAACCACCAATGAAACAACAGCATTGTAGGCTTATAGCGCTTTTTTTTCGTCAAAGGATCCACAAACTTTCGTAATGTGACACCATTCTGTCTCATGAATCGCACAACTTTAGGATAAGTTTCTTTAAAAATTGGACGCATCATTAATTCATTTATTTTTTTGATATGTTCATCAGTAAATTCTACTTCCAGCGCCTTTTCATAGAGAAAAAATATATCTACATATCCTTGAGCACAAATATCTTGTACCATTGGATGCTGCTGTTTTTTAGATTCATAAGATTCAGAAATGTATCCAATTTTTTTTATCTCTAATATACTCCTTTCCCATTCCTTTACTTCTTCATCCCATTGTTTAATCCATTTTGGCGATATTTTTTGAGTTTTTTTAACAAGCCTTTGTTCCCATTGTGCAATAATATCTTGGTATATCGCGCACTCTCGATCTTTTAGCTGCAGTAATTTTTCAAACTGTTCAAGTTGTTCATTTAATTGCTTTTTCTGATAATTTGCTAACCAAAGACTATAGATTATGCTCCCTATTATAACTATTCCTACTATAACTATGAAAGTATCGTGATCACTCATTCTTGCTTTCTTTTATTTTCACCAATATTTAACGCAGCTCTTTTATCGATTTCTCAATATTGTATCATTATGTGTACATATGATTTGAAAATCACTACATATTATATTTTAATAAAAACAACACACAAAATATAGATATTTTTATTGGTAAAATAAAACAATTTGTATTTAATTGTACTGCTCTAATGATTTATGCACTTTTAAGAAGAGCTTTATAATTCTTAAAATGCACTCCCACAATATTGGTTCAAAGTACTCAAAAGCCTAACACAGCAAAACATGGCTGCGTGCTCACCTTGTTTTATAAAATTGATAAAAAGCGTCTCTCTGCTCATTTATCGGCTCTTTTTTAGTAAAGCGACATCATCATACACTTTCCTAATCCCCTCAATATTACTACAGCCCCTAAAACTTGGGACGCTTCATGAAGAGGACTTATTCTTTCTTTAAGTATTTTTACTTCACGCAATCTTCCCTGCTTGGTATATGCAAGAGACATGGTTTTGACTAATGCAACATAATCAAATTTGAAACGAGAAATTCCATGTAAGATCTTTCATGAAAAACAATGAGTTATCCTTATAAATCAACGTGACAGTGCTGTTATGAAGAGAACTCCTCGCTCATCTTAATAGTCCATAGCGATTTAACTGGATATCGTTTTATATTCTATACACAGAAGTGTCTTTATAAAAATACTTCATCTCAGGCAAAAAAAAAAGAACAGCCTATTAAAAAAGAAAAACATCTCAATGCTTGCCTTTCTTTTTTCCATGAGAGTTTCAAATTGATAAGCCTGTCTGAAAAGAGTGCTGTTTATGCCCTTAAAAATACTGCTCTTGTATCAAGATCACTTACTCAGATGAGAATTGCAGTTTAGCCAAATGCGCATAAACATTATTTTTTTATAATGAGTTGTGTGTTCCTTCTTCCACAAAAGCGCCTTTATCTATCACGAGAATACGATCAGCTTTTAAAATTGTTGCCAAACGATGGGCAATGACCAAGGTTGTACAATTTTGCATCAATCCTTCTAAGGCATTTTGCACTAACTTTTCACTGTTTGCATCTAAAGAAAATGTTGCTTCATCAAGCAGCAACATTTTGATTTATAATAATAATTCATTATTTTATAGGTTGAATGAGAATCCCGAATACCGTAAGATTCTCTCATTTCAAACCTGTTCCATGGTGAACCAATCAAAACCATGTTTTTTGCACGTACCAAGCGGAGAGAGCCCACGTGAATAAAAAACTATTAAGAAAGAACTTAAAATGCCTATAATAAATTATCTCAAGTGCCAAGGGCTGTAGCAACATCCACGAGTTGGCAAATATAATGATGGTGCCGGCTTGCAGTAAGAGGGCTGCATTTCTTAAAATCGCGCGTGCAATACCAATGCGTTGTTTTTGCCCCCCAGAAAGCATGGTACCACGTTCTTCTACTTGCGTATCCAAGCCATCTGGTAAAGCTTGAATAAATTCAAATGCATTGGCCGCTTTAGAAGCGGCCAAAATTTCCTCTCCATGGGTATGTTCAGTTCCAAAAAAGAAGAAAAGTTTACAATTATTTTATTTCAAGTCTTTATACTCTAGGGAAGAAAGGATTTATGCATATATTCAAAATGATTTTTGAATTTAAAAACGCAACCACAATGATTTATAAGTATTTAAGACCCATCTGTTTATGTCGGATGCGTTTTTGAATTAATATTTAAAGTGCACTCTTTGATAGGATAAAAAACTCATCGTTTGCAATCGATTTGTTTAAAACCTTTGTACCCCATAAAAGGAGGCTTTTACATGCCAATATTACCAAAACGATTTTTGAATTTAGAAAGACGACCACCACGATCTACGAGTGTTTGGGAGCCACCTGTCCATGCCGGATGCGTTCTTGGATCAATATCTAGATTAAGAGTATCGCCTTCTTTTCCCCAAGTAGAGCGCGTCGTATATTGGGTTCCATCCGTCATAACAACGGTAATTTTATGATAGTTGGGGTGAATATTCGCTTTCATGCGTCAAACCTTTTGCGTTTATAGAATGAAATAGCACTTGCTTGTTTTTTTAAGTGCACTTCCTTTGTCTTTTTGATACATTGATTTAAAGTATTTATTCCTATAACTGAGCACGCATCAAAAAACAAGTGTTCAAGATACATCATTGTATCAAGTGTTACAAATCCAATACAGTGAGCAAAATTTTATGACATTACGTTCTCGTTCAGAAAAATCGACAAAGTCTTCCCCTAAAAAATCTTCATTCTCTTCGCTTGCAATTTTTGTTCCTTATCTTTTGCGCTATCGTTGGTTGTTTATCTTTGCTTTTCTAGCGTTATCTGTTGCTGCTCTAGTCACATTAGCTTTGCCTGTGGCTATCCGCCAAATGTTTGATCATGGGTTTTCTACTTCAAGCCATGGACATATCAATTTTTACTTTGGAATTTTGTTTATCTTAGCCTTGTTTCTCGCATTTGCTTCAGCAGCCCGTTATTACTGTGTTATCACCTTAGGAGAACGGATTGTTGCCGATTTACGGCGTGATGTGTTTGTCCATATTATGAAACTTTCTCCTGCTTTTTTTGATCGGTCACATTCAGGAGAGATTGTTTCAAGGCTTCTAACAGATACCACACAAATAAAATTAGCTGTGGGCTCTACCGCCTCTACCGCATTGCGTCAGCTGATTATCGTGATCGGAGCCGTCGTAATGATGGTGATCACCAATGCTAAATTGTCTTTGTTGGTTTTAGCTGCTATTCCTGTTGTGGCCATTCCCTTAGTAGTCTTTGGACGTAAAGTTCGCTCTCGTACCCGCGCGGCGCAAGATCGTCTCGCAGATGCCAATGCTGTTGCTACAGAGCAGGTAAGTGCTATTCGCACTGTGCAAGCTTTTACCGCTGAAAAACTCGTTACAATACGTTTTTCACAATTGATAGAACGTGCTTTTCAAACAGCACGTGCTTCTGTAATCTTGCGCTCCTTTTTTACGGGGTTTGCAATTTTTTTGGTTTTTAGCAGTGTGGTTGCTGTTTTATGGATTGGATCGCGTGATGTTTTGAATGGAACGATGACAGGAGGGACATTAGGGCAATTTGTCCTTTATGCGGTTTTTGGAGCTTCTACTTTTGCGCAATTATCGGAACTGGGAGCAGAATTAATCCAAGCAGCCGGCGCTGCTGAACGGCTTGCCGAATTGTTACAAGAACAACCTACTATTGTAGCTCCTAAAAATGCTTTATCATTAGAGCAACCTGTTCGAGGTGAACTTGTTTTTGATCAGGTTGATTTTACCTATCCTTCTAGACCACAAGAGAAGGTTTTACGCTCGCTTTCATTTTCTGTAAAAGCAGGCGAAACGGTTGCTTTTGTTGGGGCTTCCGGAGCAGGAAAAAGCAGCATTTTTTCTTTGATCCTTCGTTTTTATGACCCGACAAATGGAACAATTCGGTTGGATGGCATAGAAATTAATCGCCTTTCTTTACAAGATTTACGTAGTGCAATTTCCTATGTTCCACAAGATGTTGCTATTTTTGATGGAACATTGCGTGATAATATTATTTTTGGAACTGAAAATACCCATGAAGAAGAAATCCTTGCTGCTGCTAAAGCGGCTAATGCACTTGAATTTATTCAAGCTTTACCAGATGGCTTGGATACGCAAGTAGGAGAACGCGGTACCATGCTTTCTGGGGGGCAAAAACAACGCATTGGTATTGCGCGGGCAATTTTAAGAAATGCACCCTTGTTGCTGCTTGATGAAGCAACATCTGCTTTAGATGCGAACAGTGAAAAGTTGGTGCAAGACGCCTTAGAAGGGTTGATGCAAAACCGCACAACCTTGGTCATTGCACATCGTTTGGCAACAATTTTAAAAGCAGATCGCATTCTTGTTATGGATAAAGGCGCCCTTGTGGAAGAAGGAACCCATGCCGAACTTGTGGCAAAAAATGGCGTTTATGCTTACCTCGCAAAACTCCAATTTTCACCCGAATAAGTAATCTTGATACAAGAGCAATATCTTTAAGGGCATAAACAGCACTTTTTTCAGACAGGCTTATCAATTTAAATCTCTCATGGAAAAAAGAAAAGCAAGCATTGAGATGTTTTTCTTTTTTCTGCGCAAGATGGAGTATTTTTATAAAGACACTTCTGTGTACAGAATATAAAATAATACCAAGTTAATCGCTATGGGCTATTAAGATGTGCAAGGAGTTCTCTTCATAACAGCACTGTCACGTTGATTTATAAGGATAATTCATTGTTTTTCATGAAAGATCATGAATACCATAGGATTTTCTCATGTCAAACCCTCATAGTGAATCAAACAAAATCTCTTGGCTTGCTCATCACAAGCAGAGTTGGCGTGTGGAGTAAAACGGTACAAGAAAGGAATGAAATACCTCCCTTGCCCCTTTACGTTCTAAGGGCTGTCAAAACATTGGGGCGCTGACAAAAGAGTATACGCTGGCAAAAAGTATAATAGGTGCTCGCTTTCTTGAAGCCTTTATGCGGGCTCACTTGATAGGCTCTAGGGACACAAGCACTACCCTAAAGACTGACCACACTCTTTAAAAAAACTGAATATGAAAAACTTTTCATACCCTCTCTCACCGCTATAAATAATAGTGTTTACCGAAAATCATGACAAATTGTAATTCACAAATACGCTTCTCTCTATTGCAAGAATATCCTTTTCTTCTCTTTCAAAAAAACGAACACTTTTTGAACACTGTTTGCAGATCCATATTATTGAAAAAGAGCAAAGACTCTTTTAGCACTTTTTGGCTTCTTATAACTTTGTGAGAGCACATGAGCAACAGCTTTTATAATAAACTGGCTTTTGGCAAAATTGTAAAATTTTACCAAATTTATTGTTTTTAAATATCACCACGACCACTGTTCTGCTCTTGCAGACACGCAACCTCAAAACAACGTCTCTTTGCTCACAAATCGTCTCTCCAGCTCTCTCTTTCAGTCATAGCCCATAAAATAAGGATAGAGTACTTCGATTGAATACCATCTTCTCACCCCCTCCAAGCCCCATATATTTTACAGCCCTCAACTTTATAGCACCCCCTGTCGTGCTTTAAGAAAGCATTTTAACGATGATAAGAACATGTACAAAGAGGATATATCTTTAGGGTATTTATGTTTTAAAGCTTGCACTAAATCATAATTTTTTTTGTATAGCGAGCCAAGCATATGCAGAACTGACACCCTAACCATTTCAAACCATGCAGCTGTTTCAGGAACAGATAAGCCAAGTTCTACGATTATATCTTCAACCACGAATTCACCGAAGTACGGAAGATTTTCACGATTTTTTAGCGCTCCCTCTTCAGTGATCCTCTAGATAATTAACTCATTCAGCATCTATACCAGCAAAGCGAAATATTACGTGCTAATTTTCCTTTACATTCATTAGCCAAGCCCCCTCAAAATAACCTTTTAGTGAATAGAGCTAAAAGGATAAGTCTTCAAAACCATTTGGTGAGATAGCTATATCAAGAGCACCTAAAATACGCCTTAGTTTCTAAGAATAGGCAACTTCCCCCTTTTATCGTATCAGTCTTGTAGAAGGCTTTAAACCCTTTATCTTCAAATCAATAAATCATAATTGGATTATATTGCATAAAGATGCTTTTTCTCATTTTTCCATTTAACACACGATAAGTTACCATTTAGGCACGATGAGAAGCTTTCCCCTTATATCATACATGAGAAAAACAAAATAAGCCGTTTGAGTGTCTTAAGGTCAAGGATGCCGATAGGCGCAATTTGTAAAGGGTTACCTTGAGGCTTAAGGACCCAAAGCTTGTTAGTCCCTTCATTAAACGCGGGTTTGATGTTATGATTTTGGAGAGCGATTATTAAGAATTTGAGAGGCAGACAGCCTCTCATTTTGATTTGTATGCAAACGAATTGCACCCTATTTATTCAGGGAGAATAAGAACATACCCAGGAGGTGCTAAACGGAATAAGAGAGCATCGTAACCCCAACTAGCAGACAGGCAGCAAATAGAAGAAACGCCTTCAAGAATTGTTAAGAGTAATGCGAACGATATACCGGCTTCATCTGCTGTTGCGTCACGGCGTTCTAAGAGGTATCCGACAAAAAAGAAAAAGCACCCTATTCCACTCACCGACCCAAAGACTTTTAATGCGGTATGAACCGGTCCACGTATGTTGAGCAAGATAATAAAAATTATGAAAGTAAATACTGTAAAGATCCCTTCGAATACCCCACGCACCATATTGCACAATTTTCGCATCATAATTGCAGAAAAGCTCTGTTCTGCGTATTGATTTTTTCTTTTGATGCTTGTATTCTTAGAAGATATACTGTTATTTTTAGAAGATATACCGTCCACAACTCCCCCCGTTTTAAGCCAAGATGCTATGAAGTTAATTACTTTTAATTATATCATCAAAAAATACAAGAAAAATTTATCCATTTTAACGAAAAAATAGGTGTTTTATTGAGGGGCAAATCTATTTTCTTTCGCAAGAGTTATTCAATTCGTTCGCCAATAGAAAGTCTACCCCCATTGAAGAAGAAGCTACCCTGATGCAGAAAAGCTTCATAAGCTGTATTCCAATCCGCTCAGAAATCGCAACTCTCTAATCTACCCGCTTAATCCACCTTTAAAACTGCAATCAAATGAATTCTGCTGATGACAAGTAATGATAACATGAAAAAGAAAAAATATCACAATATCAAACTCTTCAATACAGTATGAGCTTTATGATTTTCACTCAAAAAGTAAGTACCACCTCATGAACGACACCATACTAAAGTGCTGTGCATTCACAAATTTCCTAGCATTATCTCCCCTTCTCGAAATTGCACCTCTCCCGCAATCTTATCTCTCGATAGCACCCATTAAAGACTTTTAAAAGGTCCAAGGAAAAAACTCTCTGAGAAAGCTTTTAAGCCTAAAATGCCCCCGCCATTTTTATCATGATGAGGGCACCCAAAAAATCACGCAGAAATATGAAAAATCTCTCCGCATTTAAGAACAGAGCTTGTGCTTCAATCGCACGCTTTTTCTTGTTCTTTTGTCCATTGTCCCAAAGCCGCAAGATGGTTCATCCGAGCCCGATGACTAAATGCCTTCTGTGCAACAGCAATATTCTCATCTTTTCCAGCCCATGCTTTTAAGGCAGCTGCTTGCAATGCGCGTCCATAGGAAAAGGTCAATTTCCAAGGCAATGCGCCCAAAGAATTCATAGCAGATAAATGCGCCGTTGCTTCCTGATCAGACTGTCCTCCAGAAAGAAAAGCAATTCCGGGAACAGCGGCAGGAACAGTCTGTTTAAGCACCTGGACAGTCTTTTCAGCAACTTCTTCAACAGAAGCCTTGCGAGCATCCTTTCCATCAATCACCATATTGGGTTTTAAAATCATCCCCTCCAAAAGAACACGAGCTTCAAACAATTCTTTAAAGACAGCCTGCAAAACAGTGCGTGTCACCTCAAAGCAGCGTGTAATTGAATGCCCACACGATGATCCATCCATCAACACTTCCGGCTCAACAATGGGCACAATATTGAACTCCTGACATAAGGCAGCATAGCGTGCAAGAGCTTGTGCATTTTGTCTTATGGCGCCTCTTGTTGGCAAAGTGTGTTCATCAATAGCAATTACCGCCCGCCATTTAGCAAAACGTGCTCCCAAAGCATAATAATCTTTTAGCCGCTCACGAAGACCATCCAACCCTTCGGTAATTGTTTCTTGGGGAAAAGCAGCCAAGGGTTTTGCACCGGTATCAACTTTAATCCCTGGCAAAGCGCCTGAATCCCGAATAAGATCCGTCAACATTTTCCCAATTGATGCTTTTTGCCGAATGGTTTCATCAAATAAAATAACCCCAGAGATGGCGTTTTCCATCGCTTCTTTTGTACTAAAAAGCATTTCACGATAAGCACGGCGCTTATCTTCATTGGATTCAACACCAATGCTTTCAAAACGCTTTCCAATGGTCGCCGTACTTTCATCTGCCGCCAAAATACCTTTACCCGCATGCACCAAAGCAAGTGCAATATCTTCAAGCCGTTCATTCATAAAAAATTCCTCTTATTTTGTCTTAATTTCTAAAAATGCGCAACACTATCAAAACACTCTACACGATTGTATAGCTTTTCTTTAACCTTCCCTTCAAAGAAGCCCTTTAAGCCTGCATAAGAGCAAGAATACCAGGAAGAACCTTACCTTCCATCCATTCCAAAAAAGCTCCTCCAGCAGTTGAGAGATAAGTAAAATCATTGGCAACACCGGCATGATTAAGGGCAAAAACCGTATCGCCCCCTCCCGCAATTGAAACCAAATTTCCCGTCAAACTACGTTCTGCTGCATGGCGTGCAACGGCAATGGTTCCCTTATCAAAGGGAGGCATCTCAAAAACACCAAGGGGTCCATTCCACACAAGAGTAGCAGCTTCATCTATCGCAGTATTGATATGCGCAATAGAGCGCGTCCCAATATCCAATATCATGCCATCTTGTGGAATATCTTCAATGTCATAAAGACGATGCGGTGCATCTTTTTCAAAACGAAATCCCACAACAGCATCCTGAGGGAGCAGAAGCGTACAGTGACACTCTTGCGCTTTTTTAATGATTTTTTTTATCGTTTCCATCAATGCATGTTCACACAGTGATTTCCCTACATGGATACCTTGCGCAGCTAAAAAACTATTAGCCATCCCCCCACCAATAATTAAGGAGTCAACTTTTTCCACCAAATGATTGAGCACAAAAAGCTTACTAGAAACCTTTGCTCCTCCCACAAGAGCAACCACAGGACGTGCTGGATTGCCAAGTCCTTTTTCTAATGCCTGCAATTCACCTTGCAAAGACCGTCCTGCATAAGAAGGCAACAAATGCGTTATTCCCTCCACCGAAGCATGGGCACGATGAGAAACTGAAAAAGCATCATTGACATAGAGATCTCCATTATGAGCCAAAGCTTCTGCAAAAGAACAATCATTCTTTTCTTCACCAGCATAAAAACGAACATTTTCAAGCAGTAAAACACCACCATTTTGTAATGACTCAACTGCAACCTGCACCGCCGAACCGATACAGTCCGGAGCAAAAGCAACCGGCTGATTAATGATCTTTTCCAGCACTTGCACAACAGGACGGAGTGAAAACTCTTGCTCTACCTTTCCTTTGGGGCGACCACAATGAGAAAGCAGAATAAGTTTAGCACCACGCTTTTGCAGCTCAACGAGTGTCTCTTTATGTCGTACAAGACGCGTCTCATCGCATACCTTACCTTGCGCCATAGGAACATTAAAATCTACGCGCACCAGAACACGTTTACCCAAAACATCAACATCATCAAGTGTACGAAACCCCATCACTGCTTCCTCTTCACTTTCCATTGTTTCAAATAAAAACGCATCCAACAACCCTGCCCACTTTTCTTTCCACTTATCCCCCTCTTTGCTTTTACAAGAGATCCACGACAGCCTATCTCTCACCCTTTGCTTAATAAAAATCCAAAGCTTTTATCGTCAAATGTACAAAAGCCCACCATTGCTCTTAATCTTCATATTCCATTGTGGCAAACAAATGCATTGGCTCAACTTGATCTCTATTAAAGCTTCCTTTTACTTCTAGGAAAAAGAGTTTACATCTCCTGTTTTCTAACGTTTTCTCAAAGGGTATCTCGTTCAGATCTTACTTTTTCAAAGTTTACTCTTTCATGCATCTTTTAAAAGCACGTATTGACACAGTATTAAAACAAAACACATCATCAATTTTTCAATAGCCTCTTCTCTCTAGCGCATGAGAACAACAGCCTCTAACTGTTTTTCTCAAAATTGCACAAAAATGAGACTTTTCCTTATAAAAAGAGGACCCTGAGGTCCTCTTATATTGTCTGAGCAAAAGCCACTGCCGTATCACTCATACGGTTAGAAAAGCCCCATTCATTATCATACCAAACCAGAACGCGACAGAGCTTACCATCAATCACTTTGGTTTGATCATTGTGGAAAATAGCTGAATGAGGATTATGATTAAAATCACAACTCACGAGTTTCTCTTCTGTAGTGTCCAAAACGCCCTTCAAAGAACCCTGTGCAGCAGTAGCAATAGCTGTATTAATTTCTTCGATTGTTGTGGAACGCTTAGCGATAAATGTCAAATCAACCACAGAAACATTAGGGGTCGGAACACGAATCGATACACCATCAAGCAATCCCTTTAATTCTGGCAAGACCAATCCCACAGCTTTTGCCGCTCCTGTTGAGGTAGGAATCATAGAAAGAGCTGCCGCACGTGCACGATAAAGGTCCCGATGCATTGTATCCAATACAGGTTGATCACCCGTATAAGAATGGATTGTTGTCATAAAGCCCTTTTCAATGCCCACCGTATTGTGTAAAACTTGTGCAACAGGCGCCAAACAATTGGTTGTACAAGAAGCATTTGAAACAACGCGATGCTCGCTGCTTAAAGATTGATGATTAACCCCATAGACGACCGTAAGATCTGCTCCTTCAGAAGGCGCAGAAATAAGAACACGCTTTGCCCCCGCATCTAAATGAGCACTTGCTTTATCACGCGCAGTAAAAATGCCCGTACATTCCAAAGCAATATCGATATCCAAATCTTTCCAAGGCAATTGAGCAGGATCACGCTCTGCGCATACCTTTATTAAACCACCTCCCACATCAATAGCATCCCCTACCACCTTAACGATACCAGGAAAACGCCCATGAACTGAATCATAGCGTAATAAATGGGCATTTGTTTCCACCGATCCCAAATCATTAATTGCAACCACTTCAACATCTTGTCGTCCACTTTCCACAAGTGCACGTAAAATATTGCGACCAATACGACCAAACCCATTAATTGCAACACGAACTGTCATTTCACATGTTTCCTCATCAATTTTTAAAAGCACAACATTTAAAACACAATAAATGGGTATTTCACCAATCCAAAATCATTAATTCCCACAATGTCAATATCTTGATCACTCACTCACTTATCCACAATAATGCACAAGATCATCCACAGCACTGCACAGAATATGATGCCCTACAATCACCCCATTCATGACAACACAAGCTGTCACTTTGTCTTTTCCTCTTTGATCTTTTCCAGCTCTTTTTCAACGGTGGCAACGACATTTTCCCAAGTAATACCAAAATGCGCATAAAGGGCATCAATTGTTCCACTTGCCCCAAAGCCCTCCATACCAATAAACACACCATCACAGCCAATAAAACGATCCCATCCTTGGGCGACAGCAGCTTCAATGGCAATTTTAATCGGTGCATCTCCAATGAGAGCACGCTGATAGGAGAGAGATTGTTGAGAAAAAAGTTCAAAACAAGGCACAGAAACCACACGCGTTGGGATGCCTTTTTCTTCTAACACCGCATGTGCCTCCACTGCAATTTGCAATTCTGAACCAGAAGCAAACAGCGTCACTTGTGCATCATCGCTAGCTGTTAGGAATTCATAAGCACCAAGCATACAGAGATTTTCTTCTTCATACTCTTGACGCAAAAGCGGTAGATTTTGTCGACTTAAAGCCAAGGTAGAAGGCGTCCCGCATGCTTTCAAAGCCAATTGCCAACACTCAACTGTCTCCATAGCATCGGCAGGACGGAACACAAAATGATTAGGCATTGCACGCAGGCAAGCCAAATGCTCTACGGGTTGATGGGTCGGACCATCTTCACCAAGACCAATAGAATCATGAGTCATGACATAAATCACCCGCAACCCCATGAGAGAAGACAAACGCATAGCAGGACGCATATAGTCAGAAAAGCATAAAAAGGTTCCCCCATAAGGAATAAAGCCGCCATAAAGGGCAAGACCATTCATCACAGCTCCCATTGCATGTTCGCGAATTCCATAATGCAGATAGCGCCCTGAAAAATCTTCAGCAGAGATACTTTTCATCTGGCTGCTTTTTGTATTATTAGATCCGGTTAAATCAGCCGAACCACCAATAGTCTCAACAACGACCTCATTGATCACTTCAAGAGCCATTTCCGAAGCTTTACGCGTAGCAACAACGGGGCGCTCTTCAACCAATTTCTGTTTATAAGTATCAATAGCGCCATCAAATCCGCCCACGAGATCGCCCCGCATCAATCTTTCAAACTCCACACGCTCTGAGACAGGAAGATCAGCAAATTTTTCTTCCCATTTTTGGCGTTTTTTAGCAGCATTGAGACTAGCCAAGCGCCAATTATCGAGAATATCGGCTGGAATAACGAAAGGCTCAGCATCCCACCCTAACGCGATACGGGTTTCAGTGATTTCTCGTGCGCCCAAAGGGGCTCCATGAATTTTATTGGTACCCGCTTTATTGGGTGCTCCAAAGCCAATTGTTGTTTTACAAGCGATCAAAGTTGGTTTATCGGAATTTTGTGCCGCCTCAATAGCTCGCGCAATTGCTGCTTGATCATGCCCATTGACTTTATGTGTCTCCCAACCAGATGCCTTAAAACGCGCAATCTGATCTGTACTGTCAGCAAGGGAAATCTCTCCATCGATAGAAATATTATTATCGTCCCACAACACAATAAGCTTATTGAGTTTCAAATGACCGGCAAGGGAAAGTGCTTCTTGAGATATCCCTTCCATAAGGCATCCATCGCCCACCAACGCATAAGTGTAATGGTTGATAAGATCACCAAAACGGGCATTTTGCAAACGCTCTCCAAGAGCCATCCCCACGGCATTAGCCAATCCTTGTCCGAGAGGACCAGTCGTTGTTTCGATTCCTGCCACATGCCCATATTCTGGATGCCCAGCAAGCTTTGCTCCTAATTGGCGAAAATTTTTGAGATCTTCAATGCCAATATCTTCATAACCAGAAAGATACAAGAGAGCATAAAGCAACATAGACCCATGTCCTGCTGATAACACAAAACGATCACGGTTAGGCCAGCGAGGTTTTTTGGGGTCATGAGCAAGGAATCTTGTATAAAGAACCGTAGCAATATCGGCTGCTCCCATTGGCAAGCCCGGATGACCAGAATTTGCTTTTTCAATCGCATCAATAGCAAGAAAACGGATAGCATTGGCCATCTGATTCTGTTGGTGGGTGTTTGTCATGAATAATCGACCATTTCGTTAAATACGTTATTCTGTTGCTTTTTCCGTATTCTCTTAAAATTCTCAAGAAATACTATTTTCTAACCATTAGCGTGAGACTTTTTGCCACCACTTCAATAATATTAATAACATTCCCCTCACGCGTTCTGTATATCCATGTCATTTATGCCAATACGCGCAAAAAATCCAGCTTTTAATTTATATCTATCCCCTGCTTTGCTTGCTAAAATATCCTACATACTTAAAAATAAAATGCACACAATACAAGAGTGAAAGTGATTCGTTTTTGCATAACACATTGATAAAGGATACAATTACCCAAAGGATAAAAGCAATGAACCAAGAGACTACAGTTCTACAAGATGCTTTAGAGCACCTAGAAAAGGCACTTAGAACTTTAGAGATCACCATAATAAACCGCAATGCCGTTATTGATAAAAATAACGAATGGGAAGAAGAAATCCAACGAATGAATGCTGACCGCAGCCATCTTGCCCAAGCGCTTGACAAAGCTGAAGCCCAAATTGAACGCTTAGAGTCCGTAAACAAAGAAGTTTCCAAACGTCTTATTAAAGCAATGGAAACAATTCGTGTTGTCATTGATAGATAAAGGTTTGAATGTATGGAAACTGTTTCCGTTACCATTGATGGTAAAGTTTATCGCATGGCTTGTGACAAAGGACAAGAACGTCGTCTTATTGCGCTTGCTGCTCAATTGGATCAATATATCACACATTTAAAGAACAATTTTGGTGAAATTGGCGACCATCGTTTATCGGTTATGGCTGGCATAATGATTATTGATGAAATGGAAGAAATAAAACGAGAAAATAAAAAATTACAAGAAGACTACAATACTCTTTTACGACTCCACAACGAAAGAGACCGTACCATGGGGAAAATTATGCGTGACACCACACAACGCATTGAAAATCTCACCAACCAATTGCTCAAAGATGATCAAAACTGCACAAACCTTCAAGAACAAGAACAGGAACAGGAAGATTTCTAAAAATTACATCAGCGCGTAATAAACCAGAGATTTGACTTGTCCGCCACATCTCACAGGATAAAAATTCTTAAACCCACACCAGTGTGTAAACAGTCTGGTTTTTTATAGGAAGGATTCCAGCTACTCACGACTTATGGGATTAACTTAAACCTCAACAAGAAAGCCCTACCCTGAATATTTCACCTCCGCACAAACGCTTCCTATATCAAGGAGGCTGCCTTATATCACCACATTTCAAATGAGATGTCTTTTAACCGCGCAATAAGATAACAAAATCAACATCATTGTAAAAAAATCATATAAATGACAACAGCAACAAACAAATAAAGCACCCTTCGAAAAAAAGAGCTATATTCATGTTCCCTATGAATGCATGCCCAAAAATCCTTGCCCCTTAGATAATATTAAGCAGATTCAATATATATTAAAAAAATAACCTTATCTATTATACCGTAAAACACCGCTATTTGATACTATAAGCACCATGGAGTCTTTGCACCTGAGATATCCATCCGATGAAACCCACCGAAAAGAACCGTATCATTTATAAACCAGCGTGAACTTTAGTATTTTCATCCTTTAGAGCAGGAAAAAAGTCAAACCCGAAGAGTATGTTAATCTCATACAACCTCAAACATCATAAACAACAATAATAGCTCTTGAAAACATCCTCTACCGCTATTTTTATCCTTATAACAAACAAACAATTCATCCATACCTCTCTCCCCACCCCTCAAAATCTCCAAGCTTAATAAAAGAAAGAGCAAGTCGGCATCATCATTATAGTCAGCCCTCAGTATTGCGATAGCCCCCTTGGCTCGTAAAACGATTCATAAGAGGGACGCCTTTCTTGTACAGCTTTTTCCCATAAAACCCACCCGCTTATGACGTACAAGCAAAGAGTTATGATTAACAAAACATAAATAAATTTAAGAGAATCTTACGGAATTCGGGGTTCTAATTCAAGTTTAATAACGATAAATTATCATTATAAATCAATATGTTGTAAATGATTCGACAAGGCATATTTTAAAAACACATTCACCCATCACTTTTTCTCATAACATACCAGTACGATTTTTTAGGCACATAATTTTAATTTTATTCAATTCTGTTTGCAAAAGTTTAAAATGGGAAAAATTTCAAGGCTCTTATCCAAAAAGCGAAAGAATGAACTCTCAATTATCAATAAACATCTCGCTCGTATAAACATCAATAAAGCATCCCCAATCTGTCTCAATGAAATAAAAGGGGGGCTCCCATTAAATGCCCTACCGTAAAAGCAGCTTCCTCAGAACTAAAACAAAATCAACAGACCAATATCACCGCATCTGCTTCCATCCCCAAACTGGACGACCTAACGCAATACCTTTCTATCTTACGATAGAAGATATAAAGAATAATGGGTCTATGGAGGCATTCACAAGAGGCGCACACCCGTTGTTTTTAAAGCCTGTTCAAAGGCGCATGAAAAAACACCATGCGTAAACGGCTCAAATCCCTTTCGTTCCATCTTGAGAGACAGAAGCAATACGCAAGAGATTTGTCGCACCGGGCGTTCCAAGAGGAACCCCAGCTGTCACAAGGAAGCGATCTCCCCCTTTGCAAAAGCCTTCCTGAAATGCAATCGCTGCTGCTCGATCAACCATATCTTCTAAACTCCGTGCATCTTGCGTGACCACACAATGAAGCCCCCAAACTAAAGCCAAACGCCTTGCTGTTTCCACAATGGGCGATAAAGCAATAATGGGTCTATTAGGGCGTTCACGAGAGGCGCGCACCCCCGTTGTTCCTGAAGCCGTATAGGCAACGATAGCGGATAGAGCAAGTGTTTCAGCAATCTGACGCGCAGCAAGAGAAATCGCATCCGTTCCTGTTGATTCTGGTGCTGGATGTTGTGCTCCAACCTGAGCGGCATAAGTGTGATCCTGTTCGATTTGCCGCGCGATTCGATCCATCATAAGCACAGCTTCTTCAGGATAACGACCAGAAGCAGATTCAGCAGACAACATCACCGCATCTGTTCCTGCATAAACTGCTGTAGCAACATCTGACACCTCTGCGCGTGTCGGAACAGAAGATGTGATCATTGATTCAAGCATTTGTGTTGCCACCACAACAGGCTTTCCTGCTAAACGACAAGCTTTTATGAGCTCCATCTGAAGTGCAGGGACCTTTTCCAAAGGCATTTCCACTCCGAGATCACCCCGTGCAATCATAATGCCATCAGATACATCAATAATTTTCTCTATATGCTCCAAGGCTTGAGGCTTTTCGATTTTAGCCATCAAAGACACCTTACTTTTCGTCAACTGACGCACCGCCATAATATCTTCTGGACGTTGAATAAAAGAAAGAGCAACCCAATCAACAGGCTGCTGTAAAAGAGCCTGAAGATCCTCCTTATCTTTTGACGTCATCGAATCAAAAGGCAAAATTGTATCGGGAAAACTGACACCCTTTCGATCAGAAATACGGGTTCCAGCAACCACGCGACACTGTACAGAATGACCATCACAAACTTGCGCACGCAGTTCCACCCTTCCATCATCAATCAACAACCGATCCCCTGGTTTAACAGCCGAAAATACATCCTCATGAGGGAAAAAAACACGCTGTGCATCACCAAGAACATCGCGATTATCTAACGTAAAGCTTTGCCCAACACGCAAATCTTCTTGACCCTTAGCAAAACGCCCCACACGCAGTTTTGGCCCCTGAAGATCCACCAAAATACCAATGGGGCGTCGAACTGTTTTTTCAACTTCTCGTATAGACTCGACCAAATCACCCAGCATATCACGATCAGTATGGCTCATATTAAGACGAAAAACGTCTGCCCCTGCCCTAAAAAGCTTTTCAATCATCAAACGAGAAAAAGAAGAAGGACCAAGAGTCGCAATAATTTTTACTTTACGTGCACGTTTCACGGTGGAGAATTTCCTGAAAGAGAAGGTATAACTGAATTGTTTAACAAAGACTCATCCGTCAACTGTACCATCCAACTGGTTTGATTTCCGGTATCGATCTCTTTAAATTCAGCCTTTTGATATCCTCGAGGGAAACAATCATGAACCCCTTGAATAGTAAATTGGCTATCTTGTACACACATGGTCACAGAGCCTGCCCAGTTCCCTTTTTTTTGTGCCCCTTCCGCATAAAAATAATAAAACCGTGAAGCAAGAGGCCCCTCAATTAAAGTTTTACATTCCGTCACTGGTACCGTCCACCAGCCTTCGCTCACCCACCCTGAAAATGTACGATATCCAAGAGCAACCCCTACAGACTGTTGGGTTGTATTACAAACCCTAAAGTCAGCTTTTGCAAAAACAACAAGGGGAAACAAGAGCAAAATGCTCAAAAGAAAAACTTTTAATCCTTTCTGAAGCACCCAATATCGTTTTTTTAAAATCACAAAACTTCCTCTATAATGCCAAATTCTCAAAACAAATTACACATTTCTTTTTTTAAAGCTTTTCAAATCTAAAACGTATATTTTTATATTTTTCTTTTTATAGCCCTTTTATCAATGCATATATCTTAAAAATTTTACAAAATATTTAAAGTCAATTTGTAAAAAAAACTGTGTAGCTTGACTTACTTTTTATTTTCAAGCTTTTTTAACATAAATTCGTCGTCGAAAAACAACTTAAATATATAACTTGGAGAAAAATACAATGAACGATACAGTAACCGATCAAACACACGCTATATCCGTAAACCAATTACGCTCTTTTATCGAACGTATTGAACGACTAGAAGAAGAGAAAAAAACCATTTCTGATGATATTAAAGACGTTTACACTGAACTTAAAGGCTCTGGTTTTGATAGTAAAGCTGTTCGAAGCATTATACGGCTGCGTAAAAAAGAAGAACATGAACGAATGGAAGAAGAAGCAATCATTGAGCTATATAAAAATGCGCTTGGTATGAATTAAAGCCATTGATAACATTGGAAATTTTCTTAAGAAAAGAAAATACAAAAAACAAATGGCAAAAAACAAATGAATGTATAAAAATTTCACCCAAACAATAAGCCGTTTGTGTAACTTGTAACGAGACTATCGGTCACAGAATACACAATATTGCAACAGCCCTCACATTTAAAAGGATTTATACAGAGAATTTTTATTCTTGTTCTTCAATAATTTTTATCCACATAAACTCTCACTTGTATGCCAACCTATGCCAACTCAGTTTGTGATGTGCAAGAGAGGTGTTTTTATGATTAAAAATCAATAAATTTGAAGTGAGAAAGTCTTCCGATATTGAGGACTCTCTTCAAATTAAAAAAATGAGTTATGATGATAAATCAATTTCTTATCTACGAAAAGAAACATATAAAAATAGTCAGCAGTTGAAATCCGCTAAACGAGAATCTGAACTGTTTACAAAAGAAGAGGTGGTTAAAGATCTTAGTCTTTTAGGATAAGGAAAAGTGCAGCATATTTACACATTTGATAAAAAGACCCTTAACAAAACTTTATTCGAATCTATTAACGGACTCATAAAGATCATTGATTCGAGAGATTAGAATGTGATCTCTCCATTTTCCAGAAATCATCAAATAGTCTTTGGCATAGCCTTCTTTTTCAAAATGAAGGCATTTTAATAAACGTTCGCTTTTTATGTTCTCAGGTCTATAATTTGCCATCACTCTATGTAGATGATAAACATGAAAGATATGGCGTATTAGAGCCGATAAACTCTCAAACATGAGACCTTTGCCTTGTTGTTTTTCATCAAGAGAAAAACCAAGATGACAGGCTTGAAAAACACCCCGAACCACATTTGTAAAATTCACAACACCGATGACTGTGTTTTCATTTTTTAATCGTACAGCATATCGGTATGCTTGTCCCTGTGCACTTTCATAAGCAAATGCATTGGCTCGTGTTTCCCAAGCTGTTAGGCTGTGGTAACCATCAGATCTAACAGGTTCAAAAGGACGCAGATGATTCGCATTACGGAGGAAATAAGAAGACAGTTCAGCTGCATCTTCTAAACCGATCAATGTGGAAATTGTTCGCTTTGTTTTAATTGCCATCATTTCCTCCTCCTAGACAATGTCACAATAACACGTTGATTTATCTTAACAAATCATCATTTTTAAACTTAAATTATAACATCAAATACAGTAAGCTTTTCTCATCACAACACTTCTTACGTTAGAATTAATAAGGATCATTTGCTTTTCCGTCATAAGTGGGGGTGGTATGTTTAAAGCATAAGGTAAAGACAAGGGCATGTTTCTTATGAATGCTCTCAAATTCCAAGGGGCGCTATAGCAACACTAAGAGCGAGCAAAATATGCAATGGAACTGGCATATTTCCATATACGAAATTTTGAAAAAACTCACGGCAAAGATAGTTTTGTTTCTTTGCCTTGTAAGCTCAGAGCATGCTTGTTTTAGGCTACCATATCACTACCCCCGTATACAAATTCCAATGACCATCACCTTGAGATGCTATATGTTACAGTGCGATCTAAAAAGTCTCTGCCATAACCCGTCAACAACACTGTTCGCGCTAAATCAGCCACAAACTCTTGTAACAAATCAAAGAAAAGCGATGATGCAATACGAATTAAAATGCTTAGATCTTAATATCTGAAACATTACCGTGAACACGCTTCCATTTCTTCGCGTAAAATTTCAAGTTCTAACCACTCTTCTTCTTTTTGTGTGCAAGTATTTTTCTTTTTTTCCAACGCTGTTGATAAACGCTCAAAACGCTCTTTATCACTGCGATAAAGGGCTGGATCAGAGAGTTCTTGCTCAATTTTTTTGATTTCGTCCTGCAAAACAGCAATTTCTTCAGGCAATTTTTCTAATGCATAAACCTGCTTATAAGACAATTTACCTCGTGTTTTTTTCTCTCGCCCTATCAAGCGATCATCTGTTGATGTGTCCTGCTTTGAAAGCTCTCCCGCATGAGATTTTGAAGGTGCTTTACGTTGCGATAATTCTGTTCTTTTGCGTTGTAAGCGAAGAGCATGCTGGTTTTGCGCCATCATATCACTATAGCCGCCCGCATACAAAACCCAATGACCATCACCTTGAGGTGCCAACATATGCGTTACAGTACGATCTAAAAAGTCTCTGTCATGGCTGACCAACAATACTGTTCCCGCAAAATCAGCAATAAATTCTTGCAACAAATCCAAAGTTTCCATATCCAAATCATTGGTCGGTTCATCAAGAATCAAAAAGTTTGCAGGACGAGAAAGAAGTCGTGCAAGCATGAGGCGTGCTCTTTCTCCCCCTGAAAATTCTTTAAGGGGAGTGCGTGCTTGTTCAGGTGAAAATAAAAAGTCTTTCATATAAGAAACCACATGCCGCTCCAGCCCATTGATCACAAGAGTATCACCTCTTCCTCCCGTTAAATAATGCGCTAAAGTTTCTTCTTCATTTAAAATACGTTGCTGATCAAGCAATGCCATGGAGAGGTTATAGCCATGCCTCACCGTTCCACTATCCACGGCTTCTTGCCCAATTAATGCAGAAAGGAGCGTTGTCTTTCCGATACCATTGGGTCCTACCAAACCGATTCGATCACCCCGCTGAATGCGCAAAGAGAAATCTTTCACGATAATGCGATCACCATAGGATTTTGAAATTTTCTTTGCTTCAAGCACCAATTGCCCAGAATCATGACTTTTTGCTGCTGTCAAAAGTGCATTTCCTGGCTGCCCTTTATAGGTTTGATGACGCTGTCTTAAGTCTTTTAATTCGCCCAAGCGCCGTACATTACGCTTACGCCGTGCGCTCACGCCATAACGCAACCATTGCTCTTCACGAGCAATTTGGCGCCCCAATTTATGCTGTTCGATGGCTTCTTCTTCCAGTGCTTTATCACGCCAATTTTCAAACTCAGAAAAACGCTTTTCCAGCCTTTTGGTTGTACCACGATCAAGCCATACCGTTGACCGTGTAACATTTTCTAAAAATCGTCGATCATGGGAAATCACCACAATCGCTGAACGCAAAGAAGCCAAAACAGCTTCCAGCCATTCAATAGTTGGTAAATCAAGATGATTGGTTGGTTCATCTAAGAACAAAATATCGGGTTTTGCAGCAATGGCTCGTAACAACGAAACACGCCGCTTTTCGCCTCCCGAAAGCGTTTCCAATTTTTCCGTCCCAGAAAACCCTAAATTTGTGCGAAGCGTATTAATCCACTGAACATCAGATATATCATCCAGCCCCGCTTCCATATAAGCGTTAATATCTTCAAATCCTGAACAATCCGGATTTTGTGAGACATAACGGAGCGTTACTCGCGGGTGGCGAAAAATTTCGCCACCATGAGGTTCTAATATTCCTGCGGCAATTTTTAACAGGGTCGATTTTCCACAACCATTACGGCCAACCAACGCAATACGCGCCCCCTGCTCAACCGATAAAGAAGCTTGATTGAGCAAAGGCGTTTTTCCAAAATTTAAGAAAATGCGGTCAAGCCGCAAAAGCGGCACCGCCATTAACGAACGCGGCGCGGACAAGGTGCTTTATACATCACCCCTCTTGCATCACGGTAAGCACACAATTGCCGTACAGGAACTCTCTGTCCACAAGGTGCTTGGTAAACATGCCCTCTACGACCACGATACGTGCACAATTGTGATACCTGTCTTTGTTGTTTTCTTTGATTTGCAGCTGCACCTGTTACTGTTCCAGCCAAAGCACCAAATGCTGCACCGGTAAGTGCTGCTCCAGGCGTACTTCCAGCAATAGCAGTTCCAGCCAAAGCACCGATTGCTGCTCCTCCTACGCCGTAACGTGCAACGCGTTCATCGTTTGTAGTACAAGCGACTGAACTGAAACCAATGGCTGAAACAACGGCCACTTTAAAAATTGATTTTAACATATCAAAACCTTTCCTTCTCAAGATCAATACATATATCGTTTATGTCGGCACTTCATCACTAGGCCCCCCCCTGCCTTATTCAGAATATATTGGAAGAGCTTTATGGAATAGATACAGACGCTAACAATATAGCTTTTCCAGAACCTAAATGGCAAGAAAAGGTTCCACAAATACGGTTAGAAAGTGTTAAAGAAGAGCCAAATGACACATTTTTGTCACAAATTGGCCATTTTACCCCTTTAAGAGTTAAGCTCTTTAAATCAGAAAAGCCGATAATACTAAACAAACATCCCTTAGGCAAATCATACGAACAAGGTTTTGACAAAACCGGCCAACCTTCTTCCGAACCGCTTGTCAACAACACTGAAATACCCCTTTCAGCCATCATCAACGCTTGCGTCATATGAGAAAGGCTATGATCACTTCGCTCCCCTCCCAAAGCACCGCACAAAATAAGCTTTTTAGCGCCATTTTGCAGCGCTCTTTCACATGCCAGAGCACTATCTGTCATATCTTTATCAGAGGGAAAAACTTCACGCGGAACATGACTATATTGACGGATTAAGTTCTCATCTGATGAATCAAAGTCCCCTAACCACAACTCAGGCGTCACATTAAGCGCTGCCGCATGACGCATACCACCATCAGCAGCAATTACCCGACTGTTTTGAATTTGATTAAGCAAACGATCAGTGATATGAACATCCCCATTTAATAATATCGTAAATGTTGTCATGCCATACTTTGCCTTTCACAAAATTTTCTTTACAGTGCATCTTTTTATAAGTGAGAGTCATTTTTTATAAACAAAAAGCGTGATATAGCCAAACGAATCCTTATTCTTAATGCCTTTCTTAAAGAAACATACGATACAAAGATACAAATGCAATTTGCCAAATTACTCCGCAGAAATAATGTGCACCATGGTCCAACGCACCCCATTTTTCACCGCAATTTTCTTTTTCGCTCTTGCCTGTATAAAGCCACTCTCATAAGTCTAACGTTTCTCCTTTCGGCTTGTCATACACCACTTTCTCAAAATGATAGGCTTTCTTCCACTTCTTCTAAAACGATCAAACGTACCAACAACCACAATATCTATGTCACATTAAGCGCTCTGCAACACCCACGTATTTTGCAAATGTATGGTGGCGCTTATCATGATGCAAAACTTGAACACCTTTTAGCAAAGATTGTCCGTAAACTGGCAGTTGCATCCCATAGTTCTCATCAAAGCTATTCTGTAACAATTTTAAACTCAGAAACTATCAACGCTTTTGCGCTCCCCAACGGCTCGATCTACATCACTCGTGGTATGCTGGCATTAGCCAATGATTCTTCAGAAGTTGCAGCCATTTTAGCCCATGAGATAGCACATATCAGAGCCAATCATGGCATTTTACGCCTGCAAAAAGAAGCCCAATTAAAGATGACCAATCACATGTCTTCACGTCTTCTTTCTTCTATTGGCAAAAAACTTCATAACCCTATGCAAAACAAGCAACAACTCGCGCAATTTTCCCGCAATCAAGAGCTGGAAGCTGATTCCCTTGCGCTCGAAATGCTCCAACAATCAGGATATGATCCTTTTGCTTCACCGCGCTTTCTTCAAACAATGGAAGCCTATAGTGCTTTTCGTAATATTTCTGGCACCCAAAATGCCTCTCTAGATTTTTTAGCCTCCCACCCAACTACCCCTCAACGCATTCGGCTTGCGATAGAAAAAGCGCGTAAAATCAGTAAAGGGAATAGTAAAATATCCGATCATGATTCTTTTCTCAAAAGCATTGATGGCATAATTTTTGGAGGAGGCTTTTATACAGGTTTTGTACGAGGCAACCAATTTATTCACCCACAATTGCGCATAGCTTTTTCTGTTCCAAACAATTTTACAATAGAACATTCAGCACACACTGTTTGGGCCAGTGGACCAGATAAAATTGCGATTCGTTTTGACGCCATCCCACATCCTGCTGAAATATCTGCGAGTGATTATTTGAAAAGCGGCTGGATTATCGGTCTAGACCAATCATCTATCCGCCCCATCACAATTCAAGGACTTACAAGTCAAGGTTTTCAAAGCCAAAGTTTACTTGGAGCGCGGGCCCATGCTACCAATGATCAATGGCAATTTGATGTGGTTGTCATTCCATTCAACAACCACATCTTTCGTTTTTTGACGGCCGCTCCACATAATTCTCGAAATTTTGCAGAGGTTGCCCAAAAAACGCTACAAAGCTTTCATTCTCTTTCATCTTCACAGTTAAAAAAATTGCAGCCCTTAAAAATCCGTGTTGTCCGTGTTAAACAAGGAGAAACCGTTGCCAATCTTGCAGATAAAATGCAATACACACCCTATAAAGAAAAACTCTTTCGCATCCTCAACGCCCTCTCACCAGCGCAAACTTTACCTGCAGGTACAAAAGTGAAAATTATTACAGAATAAGCCTTTCTTCTCATCCGTTACAGTTTTGATTCTTTTACAGTTTTGATTCTTTTCTGTCTGTATCACGCCCTCCGCCTTAAAGCATATTCGAAAATAAAGAGGAACACTTTAAAATCCAACTTCATCATGCCTTTATAGGCCTCCGTGTGATACATATTTCCTCCAACTAACTGTGCCCCCTATCTTCCTCTGTTTATCAGTAGCGCCCCCAAGGAGGCATATTCCTAAACAAATATGAACACCCCCTAAAACTGACTTTATCATATTCTCATATGCCCCCACTTAATACATTCTCTTTCCTCCCCCCCCCCAAAGCCTTTCACTGCTTATATATCGTAAGCATCTTCTGAATGAACCGTAAGGAGAGCAGAACGCAATTTTTGCAAAGCCCTAGCTTCAATTTGACGCACGCGCTCTTTCGAGATTCCTAACTTTTCACCCAAAACTTCAAGAGTCGCCCCCTCTTCATTTAAGCGACGAAAGCGAATAATTTCCAACTCCCGTTCGTTGAGAATTTGCAACGCATCGTAAAGCCATTGTGTACGCCGTTGACCATCAATGACTTGCTCAATTAAAGCATCAGGAAGAGGACTATCATCCACCAAAATATCCATCTTAGCAATGGGATTATCACTGTTCTCAGAAACAGAAACACTCAAGGAATTATCAGAACTGGAAAAACGAAAATCCATCGTTTCAACATCGCGCACGGAAACACCGAGTTTTTCAGCGATTGTGCGAAAAATATCCTGTTTTGACAAAGCACTATCATCTTGTATCAGTTTTGCACGCAAACGCCGAAGATTAAAGAAAAGTGCTTTTTGCGAAGAACTCGTTCCCCCTCGAACGATTGACCAATTTCGCAAAATATAATCTTGAATAGAAGCGCGTATCCACCACGTTGCATATGTTGAAAAACGCACTTCCCGATCAGGTTCAAAACGTGCAGCTGCTTCCAATAGTCCCACATACCCTTCTTGTACCAAATCCCCCAATGGCATTTTGAAACGTTTAAAGCGATTAGCAATAGCAATCACTAAACGCATATGAGCCGCTGCAATTTGATGCATGGCATCATCATCACGTTTGTCTTTCCACCGCAGAGCCAAATCATGCTCTTTTTGTCGTTCAAGATAAGGTGCTTGCATAGCAGAACGCATCATATTACGTCCTAAGCTTTTGTCTGCATCGCTATAATTTTTGCTGCTTTTATAAACAGCATTTGAAAGATTACCCATAATAACCCCTTGCGATTAAAATTATCAAAATTGATTTGGCAACGACATCATTGTTCTTCGCTTAAAAAGAACGCAAAAGTTGTTAACTTCTGTGACCACTACTTTAACGTGTAATTTTATAATCGCAATTGTTTTTTTTACTGTCATGGTAAAACTTCTTGTCATAAGACACAATTTCACCTGCAAAATGCCTTTACAATATGCCTTTTAGCCTATGAAATATTTGAAAAAACTTTCTCTTCACTTTTCATGACAAAACAGCAAAAAAATAAAGTGATCATGCAAAAGAAATGCCGTTTTTTGATAACCGGTTCCGTTTCCTTTTAAATTGAAGAATTTATTTATGCTTTTAGCTTTACAATACAACTAATAAGTGTAATTTGCAAATATAAAGCATCCAAACTGAATGAAAACTGAATGAAAAAAGAATCATTCAAGTTTTAAAGGCGCAAAGAAACAGCAAAAAATGACAAGAGTGATTGAAGCAAACGCAACAAACGTGTTAAAGAAAGAGCACCATTATGAAATTGTCGCAAAAAGCTTTTGACCAGTGTCACACTGAGAAAGAAAATGATCATGGATAGCAAGATTGTTCAACAGAATGAGATTCTTCAAGATGATATTCTCATTGAAAAACACGGAAGGGGTAAATTTGAAGGTTTTCGTTTTTATGCCAACAAAAACAGTACCGATCAAATAGCTGAGAAGCAAATTTCAACAGAGAATGAGAGTTTGATTCTTGCTTTTTCCAAACGCGCGACACGTTTTTGTGCTTCTGCAAATGGAGATTTTACCCTCAGTTCTGATGGAATTGTGCGCTGGATTGGTCAACCCGTAGGACAACTTGTAGCAACAGAAGATTTTTTCAAACCAAAACTGATTGTTTTAGCAGATGAACAACTCACGGGAGAATCCCGCAATAACGTTGTGAAACGATTAGAACGCTTTGTCACCTTTCATTTTGAAACGACTTTAAAACCCCTGTTTGATTTGCGCAATGCTGATAATTTAACGGATTCAACAAACAGTCTTGCTTTACAACTTTTTAACTCTTTAGGGATTTTACCACGCCGCGAAGTCTTAGACATTGTCAAAAACCTTGCGCAAGAATCACGTGCCGTTCTTCGGCGTCTAGGCGTGCGTTTTGGCGCTTTTCATATCTATGTTGCCGGAATGCTTAAACCTGCTCCGGTTCAAGCCATTACTCTCCTGTGGAATCTTCAAAATGCGGGACAAGATCAAACTGGTTTGGGTGAAGTTTTTTCAGCATTATCTGCTGGTCGAACCTCTTTAATTGTTGACCCTACCTATAACCGCCAATTTTATCAATTAGCCGGCTACCGAATCTTAGGACAACGTGCTGTACGGATTGATATTTTAGAACGTCTTGCCAATCTCATCCGTCCCGCACTTCATTGGAAACAAGGAAGTGATCCCAGACCCGATGGAGCCTATGATGGCAAAAGTTTTTTTGTTACACCAGCCATGATGTCCATTCTTGGGGCCAACGGAAACGATATGGAAGAAATCCTCAAAGGACTTGGTTATCAATCGTACAGCATAAGCAATACTGTTTTTGAACAAAATCTCTTTGCACACCAAGCCTCTTCCCCTGTCAATAGGGCAATGCAAGATGTTCCTGCAGCAGAATGCGTTGGAAGTCAATGGCAAACAATAAGCGATTTAGAAACAACACGAGAAGAAAAAAATATCTCATACCCAAACACTGCATCCTCTGGTATTGAAAAACATCTCCATAAAACCAATCGTTTACCAGCAGCTGAACCTGTTGGGAATTTTGCCAAATCCCCGCGCTCTACAGAAGAAGATAAAGTTATTTTGTTATGGCATTATAAGCATCAATTTCCCCACCATGCACAAAAAAAACGTGATAAATTAGGAAATAAGTGGCAAAATAAATCGAAGAACGCTGTAAAAAAAGCGGAATACAAAAATGAAAATTCCCCTCAAGAAGCACCATCACAAGCAAAACGCTCTCATAAGTTCCACAAATCCCAAGGAAAACATGCAAATCATAAGCCCTTTCAAAAAGAAAAGCGCCTTAATCCTGATTCACCTTTTGCGAAACTAGCTGTACTACGCGATCAACTCACCAATCATAAAAACACGCACACACTTTCCTCTAAAGAGAATTAAAGTAACAAATGGAGTTTGATCTTGACCCACGTAGTAACCGACAACTGCATTCACTGCAAATATACGGATTGCGTTGAAGTCTGCCCAGTTGATTGTTTTTATGAAGGGGAAAATATGCTTGTTATTCACCCCGATGAATGCATCGATTGTGGTGTTTGCGTGCCAGAGTGCCCAGCAGAAGCGATTTTACCTGATACAGAACCAGGATTAGAAAAGTGGTTAGAACTCAATCTTCATTATGCAAACAAATGGCCTAATCTAACCACCAAAAAAGATCCTCTTCCTCAAGCAAAAGAAATGGATGGTGTTCCAAATAAATTAGAAAAGTATTTTTCAGAAAATCCAGGAAGTGGCGAAGAGTAATGATAAAGTGTACACTCTCCTCCTTCAACGATTGAAAGACTTCTCTTGTAAAAATAAAAAATCCTTAAGCGAAATGATTGATTCTTTTAAATTTTGATGTTAGTGTTATTTTAACATGATCATCTTTCTAAGTATTTTTCTTTGCTTGTTATAGTAAAGCGGTGTATTTTTTTTTGATTTAAAAGTACTCGGCTTTTATGCTCACTTAATTGGTACAATATACTTGGTTAAAGAAAACTCAACCCTCAGGTTTATAACCTGTTTTCCGATACATTTGTTGATCATAAGGGAGTAAACTAAAATATGGCATCCCAACATGGAACGTCTTCCAAGACCAAAGAATTTGCAACCTCTGAATATATCGTCTACCCTACGCATGGAGTAGGACAAATTATAGCGATTGAAGATCAAGAAGTTGCAGGACATAAATTAAAACTTTTTGTCATTCATTTCGCGAAAGATAAGATGGATGTCAAAGTCCCCATTGCAAAAGCCCTTTCCGTTGGAATGCGTAAATTATCTGCTAGTGATTCTGTCGAACGTGCCTTAAAAGTTTTACGCGGAAAAGCACGCGTTAAACGGACCATGTGGTCACGTCGTGCACAAGAATATGATGCTAAAATCAACTCAGGAGATCTTATTTGTATCGCTGAAGTGGTCCGTGATCTTTTCCGCTCTAATCTACAACCTGAACAATCTTACTCTGAGCGCCAACTTTATACAGCTGCTCTTGAAAGAATGGCCCGCGAAATTGCGGTTATTAATAGTCTTTCTGAAACAGAAGCTATCAATCTCATAGAGATGCATCTCTCCAACAAGCCGGAACGCGAGTTTAAAACTGAGAGAGAAGAAACAGATGAAAACAGTAAAGCTGTCTACGCTGCATAATACACTCTTTCATCATAATGATGATATTTCGATAAAACCAGCGAAAAGCTGGTTTTATTTTTTAACATCCTCTCTGCCCTTAAGGACAAAGTTTCTTAACCAGCGCCAATCTATAAACAATCTAACTTTTCGACAAATTCCTCTTCCTCATTTTCTTTCTTCATAGATAATAAACTGATTAATCATCATAATCTAGCATTATTCATTATTAAATTAGAATCTTGAATATGGTAAGATTTCTCATTTCAAATTTCTCTCATGTTGAAGCAATCAAATCACTTGCTTGTCAATCACAAGTGGAGTTGATCTGTGGGTAAAAACTGTACAAAAAGAGCGAGACACTGTCTCAAGCACCAAAGGATATACCAACATTGGAATCTGGCAAGATGTGTAAGGGCGGAGCTTGCTTTTTTATTAAGCGTAAAGATCATAGTGCCGTTTATACACTACACCGAAACTTTACCATTGACCCCCTTCTACAAAACCATTGTAACATTCAAAAACGCCGTCATAAAATGGATGCCACAAATATTGAAAAATATTCCTTTAAAAAAATGCGTGACAGTACAACATAAGATATTTTGTCTTGGGCGCTCTATTTTGCATGAGAAGCATTCCCCCCATTAAAGAACGCGATAAAAAAAGCATGAACTAAAACCATCATCTCCATTCTGTAAAAGGCATTCCAAATACTTTTGAAAGCTGTAAAACTAACTTAAAAAATAACAATAAAAATGAACGTTAGCATTGCCCCTTTCAATTTCATATTTTTCCCAAATGAGGTTTCTCATTTCAGAGATTACGAGATATACGCAATATTCTTACTCCAATCGAACACAAAAAATCTAGAATGATTCATAGAACTCTTAAAAGTCTTAATCTCTATTTCAAACAGACTTCTAAAGATTGGATATTCTCAGCAGGAATTGTCCAGCTATCATCTTCAATCTGATCTTCACGAATATGACGCAAAGGATTAGTACGAACGCCTGTCAGGATAAGCAAACGCAAAGCCAATTGTGTTATGTTTTGTGTTTTACAGAGTAACTTATAAAAGGAAAGAACATCTCTCCAATCCATGGCTGGTCTATGAGTGGTTTTATGACGTTGTTTGCCTAAGAAAGCGCGTGCTTTTTCTGTTGCTTGTAAATCAACATCTAAACCCAAGGCAGCCGCATGTTTGAGACAAAGATTAAGATGCTTCAGTGCTTTATCTGCTGTTGCAGCTTTTGCATGCCAAATAGAGACAAGAATACTTCTTAGTTTGCGTAATCTCTGAAACGGGTAGACAGCCTAATTTGGGGAGAATATGGAGGCGTAAATGTAAAAACCAATTACAAGCTTCACCATCATTTTTTAATTCAGCTTTACGGCTTTCAAAAGCATCTAGAGCAATGTTTTTTAAATAATGGAGATTACGCATTGCCTCACACTTTTGTTTCTCACGTTCTTTAATGGGATCACGCCCCTCACGTAAAACAGCCCACCATCCAGTTGCCAATTCACGGGCTTGTTTTAAAAAAACATCTCGCAAGGCACCCAAGCCCATTTCACGGCGCCGACCATGAATGGTATAACGATAAAGCCATTGAGCACCACCATCTTTACGTTTATGAAGAAGCAAGCCGGCACCATCATTATATTTGCTAGCCCCCAATGTTGCGACAACCCTTGGCTCTTAAGACTCTTCATAAGAACCATTTTTAGTTCTTTCTTATACAAATTTTATCCACACACTCATCCCACTTGTGACGTGCAAACGAGTGGTTTTGATTGATTCTAGATAGAGAGATTTGAAATGAGTGAATCTTACGTTATTCGGGGTTCTAATTCAATAGAAAAAAGTGAATTATATATATAAATCAATATGTTGTCTAATTATGAACAGATAACAAAAAATCATAAACTTAGGTAAGCAACACCATAAAATCATTCATAAACAAGCTATGAACTGGAGAGTCGTACCGGCTTTGATAAAATACTTTGCTCACCCCCACACATAACATATTTGGTTTTAAGTTTACTTATTTTTACAAGCTGTTCGCAACAAATCCCTTATATTCACAAAAATAAGAAAAATATATAGACAATTCTTAGTTCAAAAACATGAAAATACAGCGTGATATTCATAGAAAAGTCTCATGTACCTTTATCATAAAAAGCACTAAAGGTTATTGAATGTGTACACCTTCTGTCTTGTAACGGTTTTCTCTTTTCTGCTCATAAGAAAGCACGCTGGCATCAGCATACACTTAACCCCAATGTTACAACAATTCTTACATTTGAAAATATGCATTATAAACATTTTTCCTTTTTTATAGAGTTTTCACCCACATGCCAGCCCCACTTGTGACCGAAAAGCAAGTGATTGTCATTGATTCAACATGGGGGAAAATTTGAAATGAGAAAATCCTATGATAGACCTTCCATTCAAGGTGCAAAACAACAAATGATCTTTATAAATCAATGTGATGTCGATCTCTATTTTTTTAAGGAGAATCACATGTCACAATATAAGCCTATAGACAAACCATTGCCTTAAATATTCTCATAAAAAACACCGGTATGCTTAAAGCCTTACATGGATCAACCGCCTTAAACGACGATATTTTACGGTCTAATAGGATTCTCTCTACAGTCAATAAAGATTAAGTGCGATACAAAATGATTTTATTACTGAGCTAACTTATATCAATACCCAAGCTCTTAACGAAGTCATCATAAAAGACACTGATACAAGCAATCCCTTATAGCCTCTCAAGAAAACAAGAAAATCATCTCCCACAATAGAATCATTTCTCTACAGCAAAACTTTATCCCACACATGTTCTCAAGAAAAAGTGAAAAACGCATCTTACCCAATGCATTCACTAATGAAATAAAAGAAGTTCACCACTGGAAAAGAAAGAAAACGCTAAAGTTTTATAACCTCTAAAACGGAACATCCACGATACATTCCCTGTTCCACATCGATAGAAGACGATGCAAGGGAACCTCAACATTCATCTTAAAGCGAAAATGCACGCCCCAAGCGTGCATTGATCGATGAAATAAAAGAAGTTGACCTCTGGAAAAGAAAGAAAACGCTAAAGTTTTAACCACTAAAACAGAACGCCCACGATATATTCCCTGTTCCACATCGATAGAAGACGATACAAGGGAACCTCAACATTCATCTTAAAGCGAAAATGCACGCCCCAAGCGTGCATTGATCGATGAAATAAAAGAAGTTCACCACTGGAAAAAAAAGAAAACGCTCAGTCTTTAACCACTAAAACGGAACGTCCGCGATACATTCCCGTTTTCAAATCAATGTGATGAGGACGACGTAATTCACCAGAATTTTTATCTTCGATATAAGTCGGCGCCTTCAGAGCATCAGCCGAACGGCGCATGCCCCTCTTCGCTGGAGAGGTTTTTCGTTTAGGTACAGCCATAAAAAGACACTCCAAATCCATTAAAACAGAAAAAGCAATGTCAAAAATGACAATGCTTCATTTAAAATACCATAAAATTTGAGTATATTATACACTGATAAAAAAGAAGAGGCAATGTCAAAATGATCCTCCTCTTACCAAAAATGACCTTCCTGTTATCAAAAATGGTGTCACAATAATCAAATGAATATCAAAAACACTGCAAAATTTAAGAATTTTATACACCAATGAAAGCTTTTTTATAAGCCCTTCATTCAATTTTTATTTGGTTTAAAAAGGGATTTGCGCATACAGTAGAGATACAGATAAAAAGAGAAGTTGATTTTTAATAAAAAACGACGCCAATTTATGAAAACAAGAAAAAGCAACAACCTTTCTCTTTAAACTTCATAATTTCATTTTTGTAAAAACAAAGGAAGCAAGAATGCACGAATTTACCACCCTTCTTGCAAAACATGGAAATACCGTTGAAAAGCGGCTTGATACCCTGTTAAGTGATCAAATCCAAACTGGTGAAATTTCACGCCCTAAAAATTTAATCAAAGCCATGCGCTATGGTGTGCTGAACGGTGGAAAACGCTTGCGTCCTTTTCTTGTAATTCAAAGTGCTGCACTTTTTGATGTCCCTGTAGAACATTCTCTTGATGTTGCGTGTGCCTTAGAATGTATCCATTGTTATTCGCTCATTCATGATGATCTTCCCGCTATGGATAACGATATACTCCGGCGTGGAAAACCCACTGTCCATGTAGCATTTGATGAAGCAACAGCAATTCTAGCAGGCAATGCCCTCTTAACATTTGCCTTTGAAATCATTGCCCATAAAGCTAGTAATCTATCTACAGATATTAGAATCAAGCTGATCACGTCTCTTGCACAATCGGCAGGACTTGGCGGTATGTTAGGTGGACAAATGCTGGACCTTGAAGCTGAAAAAAGACCGCAAGAAAGTACTGACATCATCACTCTACAACACATGAAAACAGCAGCCCTGATAAGCTTTGCTTGCCAAGCAGGTGCCATCATTGGCAATGCATCTAAAGAATTAACTGAAAAGCTTACTGATTTTGGTACCTATCTTGGTTTAGCCTTTCAATTAACCGATGACCTTCTTGATGTCACCGCCAACACGCAAACCCTAGGAAAAACGGCTGGGAAAGATGAAACGGCACAAAAAGCCACTTTTGTTCACCTTTACGGCATTAAAGAAACCCAAAAAAAGCGAGATACACTCATCAGTAAAGCAGAAGCATTCTTACATCCTTTTGGCGCTAAAGCACTCCCCCTCCAACAAGCAGCACACTTTAGTGCAATACGCCAAAATTAAACTTCATCCACCCTATTGTACATAGTGTACACCGTCATATTTATTGAATGCATAATAGACTTTTCCAAGAAACATTACCATTAATCTCCATTATAGTCCTTATCATGAAATGGGTGCGACAAATCTTAAGAGGAATTTCATTAAAACAAGCCGCGTAAATTTATAACACAAATGCATTCTAGGTATCCTATTTTGCATGAAAAATGCCTTTCATTAAAGACTAAAAGAAACAAAATGTAAAACAATGCGTAATCACCATGTTTTAAAAGATATTACAGTGGATGCTTTAAAGCCGAATAAAAAACAACCGGAAAGAGGAAAACTCGTTTTCTCCTTTATGTCTTTAATCTTCTAACGATAAGGCAAAAATAAACAGAATAAGTATAAAACCAGGCATTTTATAAACCCGCAAAAAACAATAAGAGAAGTACAATGCCCTAAGTAAATGCCCTCAGTAGAGAGTCGTAATTTTTATGCCTTTCCACGCTATCTTGTTATAGAAGATCAAATATGGTTACATTCTGTAAATTCAGTCGTGTATTGCTTGCTCTCTAAAAACACTTTTACAAAAATGCTCGTTGTTTAGTTTAAGCATTATTTTTTTGAAGCTCGTATTTAAAATATCAGAAAAAAATGAATATAATGGCTATTTTGATTTTTATGCCACCCTCAAAGAACAAAGTCTTTTAATCCAATCTGCTCTGTAAACAGTCTAGTGTCCTACCGAGTAGGTTTCTCTCGTTTTCCACGCATGCGATTCACTTAAACTAAAGACGCAATAAACAAGACTTAAGAATATTCACCATGCAATTTTTAAAATATTTAATGTATCAAACAAGATACCTTCACCACCCCTCAAATGACAGTATGTTACGGCATAACAGGATAAATAAAGCCATTAATTTCAATAGAACGAAAGACCAAAAAAATATTATTACCGATCTCTCTTTTCTTAGCAAGAAATATATAATACATTGATTTATAATGATAATTTGCGGTTTTTAACTTGAATAAGAACCCTGAATACCGTAAGATTCTCTCATTTCAAATCTGTGTATGTTAAATCAATCAAAATCACTTGCTTGCACGTCACAAGCGGGAAAAGCCGTGTGGGGCAAAACATCAAAGAAAAGACTAAAAAATGCCTCTTATGAACCGTCTTAAAAACCAAGGGCAGTCCGCAACATTAGGGGCTAGCAAAGTGAATAATTGTGTCGGCATGCTCCTTCAAAAGCAGAAACATTTTTATTTACAAAAGTGTGTAATAACTTCAATTGAATAATAATCATGATCACTGTACAACTTTAATTCATCACGCTCTTTATCTCGTTTATTCAATTCATCACATAAAAAGAGAATTGATAAGATTAAACAGAGAATGATCATTGCAACAGAAAGATAAAAAAAGTCCTTATTATTATATATAATAGCGCAATCTAATTTGTGATAAGTAGTTTTTTCAATCCAAGTGCAAATTTCCTCCTTTAAGTGCAATTTTCTTATTAAGATGAAAAGCATCATTGTAAGTGAACCTATGCCTGTTGTAAAAGCTGGAAAATATGTCCACCTTTTGAAGCCATAATAAAAAAACATGCAACATGGCCAAGAAAATGCCGCGATTATCAAGAGTATTATAGCCATTTAATATCCTTTGAGAGAATTTTTCTCATTATCCATTCAATGTCATTTGTAAATTCTTCTTGGTTTCATCATGTCATATATCGTGTTTAGCTCTATGCAAAAACGCGCTATTTGTTTAGTGTTGTCACCATGACCAGCTCTCATACTAGACACAAGGTCAATAATTTGTGTTGTTGGGCTGATGCCATTTCCGCTGGAAGAATTAAGAAATTTTTTCGCGTAATCAATCATGGGGTCGGTAGAATTCATAGACATATTATAGGCCCAAATAAAATCGCTTTCTCTCCAATTATAGTCATTACGCAAACTGCTTATGACATTGGGTAGCATATCTGCTGATATCCATTCATTATAATCACCACGCAATAAATTAACGAAGCGTCCACATAAAACAATCAGTATGTGACGATGCCGTATAATGTCAAACTTTGGTACGATATTCTGATAGCCATGGCTGTATACAAATTTTTTTGCTTGTTCATGCTTTTGAAAATGTTCAAAAGCGCCGTAATTTTCACTGATATATTTTTCGTAAAGTCTATCGTACTGTTCTAGACTATCCACGCGCGTACATCCCACCAATACAAATACAGAAAAAAGAGTTATCAATGTTACAACACGCGTTATGGATAACGATTTCATCGCTTTACCTTTTAATGACCATAATTTGTACGGCTTAACAGATTCCTATCAAATATATCAATATATGCTGTTTTCTTGTGGCTTATTTGTAGCAAATTGTACTCAACAATATTTCTGTACTTGGTTTTATTCCCTCTCAAAGAGGGGAGATATCATTCAAAGTTTCCATAGATAAGTTTACTATCTGGATTAAGAGTATTTTCTAACATCAGAAAATACAGAGCTAACACCACAATCAAAGAGAGAATACTCAAAAATGAGCCATAATGAGAATGAAAGATGTAAGAAAATATCTCAACAAGATGATTGATATTTTAAAGGAGGCAATGGTAAAATCCGCTAAATATACTAACAATAAAATAGATCATCAAAATATCAAAATCGATCATAAGGGAATTCTGATGAGGACAGGCTATAAATTGTCCGACTGTTTAAATTAGCTCTAATGAGATAAAGTGTTACCAGCAAGGAACCAATGAAAATGGGAAAACTGCTCCATCACCATTCCTTAATAAGCATATAATCTGGCACAATCATTTTCTTTATCAGCGTCCAATCTTATCAGCAACTCTTTGTGCAATATTCATGAGCAGCATTTTTATTTCCTTTTTAACGATTATTATGCCAAGCCCACTTATAATGTACAAGCAGATGACTTTGATTACTTCAACATACATAGATTTGAAATAAGAGTAACTGACACTATTCAGTCTTTCTCATTCAACATGCAAAAACAACGATGTGCCTTAATAAATAAAAGCCTTGCCCCACTATGAAACCCTATAAAACACGTATCGTAATAAGTTAATATTCTCACTGAACTTTTTTGAGAGTTCCTTCTAAAAAAAATACTGCTAACAAGTAAATCAATAAATAAATAGCAAAAATATAAACGAGTGAGAAAAAGCCAAATATATTGACCATATACGCACTCATGTAAAAAAATACCAATAAGCTAAATCTCCCAACAGTTGACAAGAAAGATTCATATGTAGCCCTGAAATAATCACTAATACTATCATGCAAAACAACTTCTACACGAAGATATGTATACTTAATGAGATAAAAAATCATACAGACTAAAATGACAGCCATTTCTTTTCTTGGTTCAAAGAAAGCAACGGTAAAAATCAGTGAAGCCGAAAGAAACAACAATAAAATAAAATTCACTCTTTCACTTAGTTTTATAAAGAGAAGACTAGCCAAGAGCTGAGAGAACAATATAAGTGAAAATGTCACACCAAGATCAAAATAAGTGACATTAATATTATGATCTTTAAATATCCACTGCCAATACTGCGAGAATATATTGAAAAAGATCAATGAAAAATAAAAGCATAAAGAGATATAAGGAACTTTAATAAAAATAGACAACATCTCCTTAGCTTCACAAATGAGAGAATTCGCTTTATTTGGTTTTTTCTCCCCCTTCAAGTCATCAAGAAAAAACAAACCAAATAGTGTTGTCATCAACATTAAAAACGCCGCGATATACCATATATATTGGCTAGAATAATCAGCAAAATATGCCCCGATTAAACTGAATATAAACATGCCGATGTAATTATATTGAGAGCTGGAACCAAGCACTTTTTTAGTGGATGTCACTTTTGCTTTTGCATATTGAACAAGTAAAGCATTATAGGCTCCAGCAATTAATGTTAGCGATAAGGCATTAAAAGTTTCTGCCAAAAGAAAACCATAAAAGCTTGTAGAAAATCCCATGAGAAAGAGCCATGTGGCAGCAAAAGCAGCTGCCAAAACGATCGATATTTTATAACTTTTTCGATCAGCAAAATATCCCAGAGGAATATCGGTAACCATCATAATAAAAGCCTGAAATGACTTAATGATCCCAATATCAATAAGCGTTAAGCCTTTTTCAAGCATATAAAAAACAATAAAGGCGCCTGTTAAAATTCTTATACCATTAAATAAAAACCCGAATGCTAATATACTTGTCATGCATTCCCCCAATAACGCCAAAAAAGGCACCCGTATACATCATTTTATATCAATATAAAAGCTTACATTTTACGACAAATAGGACTATAATCGCTATAAGGATTTCCAATCCTATCAATTTGATACCCCAAAAAATGCTGGGAAAATGCCTGAAAAATCAATAAACAATGTTCTTTCTATAATTTGATATTTGAAGAATCCGTTAAATATTTTACTGTCTCAAGAGCAGCCAAAAAACCAGCAACAACATTTACGGATCTATTAAAGTATTCATATCGTTTTGCTTAATAGTCTTAACACACTCAAACTCATTAATATCCTTCATAAGCTTCTGATTCTAAAACAGGCATATCATCTGGTTTTACCTAAAATAATAAGCAACCAAGGACAGTATTGACCATAGCTAAAGCAGCAGCATACAACAGCACCATCTTCACATTGAAGACAGCTAGTTTAAAAAAACGACACACCCTTTTTACTTCAACCTTATGCGATTTTACCTCAACCTTGCCCAAAGCGTGTATGAATATAATCACTCAAAAGCGCTTCAAATTCTTCAGCAATGTGATCACCCCGCAAAGTTTTTACCTTTTGTCCCTCAATAAAAACAGGTGCCGCTGGACTTTCCCCCACTCCAGGCAAAGAGATTCCAATATCCGCATGTTTTGACTCCCCCGGTCCATTGACGATACATCCCATCACAGCCACCTTCAAACTTTCAACGCCAGGGTATTTTTCACGCCAAACAGGCATATTTTTGTATAAATCTGCTTCAATTTTTTGCGCCAATTGTTGAAAGACCGTAGAAGTTGTGCGCCCACAACCAGGACAAGCCGCAACCACGGGCAAAAATTGCCGAAACCCCATCACTTGCAAAAGTTCTTGCCCCACCTTTACTTCTCGTGTCCGATCACCACCAGGTTTTGGTGTTAAGGAAATTCGTATCGTATCGCCAATCCCTTGCTGTAATAAAATACCCAAAGCCACCGAAGAAGCAACAATGCCCTTTGTTCCCATCCCAGCTTCCGTTAATCCCAAATGAAGAGCATAATCACAACGCGCCGCCAAGGTGGTATAGACAGCAATAAGATCTTGGACATCACTCACTTTAGCAGAAAGAATAATTTTATCACGCCCCAACCCTAACTCTTCTGCTAAAGTAGCCGAAAGCAAAGCCGACTGCACAACAGTTTCCCGCATCACTTCAGCCACAGATAAGGGTTTTTCTTGCTGTGCATTTTCATCCATAAGCCGTGTTAACAACGCATTATCAAGAGAGCCCCAATTCACGCCAATGCGAATAGGTTTATGATACCGACAAGCAATCTCTATAATTTCTGCAAATTGACGATCTTTTTTTGCGCCAAAACCAACATTTCCAGGATTGATGCGATATTTTGCAAGCGCCTCAGCACACGCAGGATGCTCAGATAAAAGCTTATGACCAATATAATGAAAATCCCCAACCAATGGTACAAAAAATCCTAACCTCTCCAATCGCTCCCGTATTTTTGGTACAGCCGCCGCCGCTTCATCGCGATCAACAGTAATTCGAACCAATTGTGAACCAGCTTGCCAAAGAGCAGCTACTTGAGAAACAGTTGCATCAACATCAGCGGTATCTGTATTGGTCATTGACTGTACAACTATCGGGCTCTGCCCCCCAATAATCACATCACCAACAGCAACACCAACAGATCGACGACGCTCAAGTGGTTTAGATAAAAAATAGGTCGTACTCATCAAGTCCTCAAATTTTTAAAACCTGCGCTATCAATCATTATTTACATTGACTTCCTCCGCGCTTCAAAGGACGAAAATTACACCGCCCACCAATCTTAACAGATTGCTCTCAAAAGGTTCTACCTACTAACACTGATGCAATACAATTCATAGGTAGATTCATTCTATAGACGCACCGGATAAGTTCTACTACTTCTGTTCAAGTTTATACTTCTACACTTGGTTGCTTCAAAAAGAAACTGAAACAAAACAGAGACAATACTGTATTTTTAAGTTGCATGCCGATACCTTAATCAACGTCACCACAAAACAATGTTTTACAACACAACAGATAACGCCTAACAAAGCGCAATTTTTAAAAATGCATGAAAGACATCGCCAAATTAATCCAACATATTGATTTATAATAATCTATTTTTTACAAATTTGAATAGCAACCCCAAATATCGTAAGATTTCCTCATTTTAAATCTTCTTAATTGAATCAATCAATACCACTCCCTACAGCCACAAGAGAATAGATAGATAAAAACTCCTTATAAACTATTTCAAGTGCCAAAAGCTATCCCAACACTTTAAACAAACAAAAAAATGAAGACATCGCCCACCATCTTTATGAATGAATCTTACACCATTTTGTAAAAATTTTTACCTTACATCCTTAACAAACACCATCACGAAATGAACTCAAGCACATTAAGAAATGCCTCATTAAACCCAAACTTTTAATTCTCATCTCACCCACGCGCGGCATTATCAATGCAACCTTTCAATTTTCAAGCCGTTATAGCAAAACCCCAAACACAATTCCAACTGTCACGCAACAATTTAACACATGAAGGAGTCAATAAATGTGTCTATTTTCACCCCATAGAAAAAATGCTAAAATTAAAAAACGTATAGCACAATTAAAAAGAGAGCTGGTCCCCGTAAATCATTGGAGTTTTCAAAATGATAGCTTTGAAAACATTTCTGAGCTGTTTAACACATGGAAACAAAAAGGCCGTCACGCACTTTATCACCTCAACGAACATGCTACAGAATTAAAGAAAAAAGCGAAAGAAAATCCTAAAAAAACCCTCGCATTAGCAGCAGGAGTCGTTTTAGTAAGCTTCTTACTGATCCGTAAAAATTAATAACACAACCAATAACCTTCCCTTTTAATGCCCGCCTCAAAACGGGCATTTTTATGGTTTACAAAACATAAACTTTACGTCTTTCTCCTAACTTTACGCCCTCACCTAAAAGGATAAGTTTCCCATCCGACCCAGTCTATAATCCAATTTTTTATCTGGCTTCCCCCTACCCCCATCTTCCAAACATGCGGTGACACCACACCTCAAAGGACAGTGTTGTGCAAAACCACAAGCAAAGCTTCCAATACTCCACCCCCCCTACTGAGTTAGTTCAAAAGAAATGGAAGTGAGTAAAGATGCATGCGCTTTAATATTCTAAGGAACATTATTTTACATCATGACATAAAAGTATAAGAAGCCTAAGAGCTTTAAAACATGTAGTATAGCAAACCAAACGAAATCTTCCAATGTAAACAACCACTTGCTATAAGTAAATGACGCAAAAATTAAACTGAAAAAACCCAAAATTTCATCCTCCAGAATCGACTCGCTGCGAAGTATCTACATAGGTAACTACGGACATGCCAGGAATGAGTTTTTCAATCCCTTCCTGCCCAGGATCTAAAGCAATCCGTACTGAAATACGTTGCGCAATTTTGATAAAATTACCAATTGTCGTATCCGTTTTTAACAATGAAAATTCTGAGCCTGTAGCAGGTGCAAAACGAACCACACGCCCTGTTAACTTTTTGTTGTTCAATGCATCAACAGAAAAAACAACCGGTTGTCCCACACGCATCTGAGAAAGTTGCGTTTCCTTATAATTAGCAATAATCCAAATATCATCAGAAATAACAGAGACCAATTGTGTCCCTGGCATAACATATTGCCCTACCCGCGCTCCAACTAATCCAATATAGCCTGTTCGAGGAGATAAAATCTTTGTGTGATCGAGATTAAGTTTTGCCAACTCAACACTCACCTTCGCTCCCGCAATTTCTGACTGTAAACTTTGCCGTTCAAGATCCAATTGTTTTTGCAATTGGCGTTTTGTTTCGAGAGCTGTCAAGAGTTGTGAAAGAGGACGCGAAACAGAACTTGCCGCATCACCAAAACCTAACTTTTTACTATCTGGAACAACATTGGAAAATGCTCGTGAACGCGCCAATTCCACCTCTGCTGTATTAATTTCGCCCTGCAAAAGCTGTGCTTGTAATTCAATACTTGCCAGTTTTGCATTTTTTGAATCGAGAACAGCCTGTGCCCGTGCAAGCTGCTGCCGAAAAAGAGAATCATCGAGCTCAAAAAGCAGCATTCCCTTTTCAACGCGTTGATAATCTTGCACATAAATCCGTGCGATTACCCCAGAGATCTGTGAACTAACCAGAGTAACATTGCCCTTAATAGAAGCATTATCCGTTATTTGAATGTTACTCACAAAAGGAGGAAGCCTCCAAGCCCACAAAATCAGCAAAACACCCGTAATGCCCGATAGGAATGCAACAATCGTAGCTTTTGACCGTAATTTTTTTATCATTTTTTTTTGCACCCCTCTTTTTATGACATTACTCTACTTTTCTAATGCACGCAAAGAGCATGACTTAACAATCATTGTGACAAGAAAAATAACGAATACAACCATTGAAATATAAAAATAAAGCCGAAAAACGTCATCATAAGCAAAAATATTTGCTGTTAACTTAAATTTCTCTATCAACATAGAAGTACCCTGCTCACTTCTCAAGCCATTGAGAACAGAAACACCATAAGAAGGCGAAAATAAAGTATTCATCTCACCAGAAATAAGCGGATCAGTAATAATAATATTTTGTGTTAAGGACTCAAAGTTCTTATGGGCAAAATAAAACTGAAGGCTGCCAAAAAAAGCCGACCCCATCAATCCCCCTGTCACTTGCGTTAGCAAAAAAACAGCAATAAAACTTAAAACGTAACGCGGTCCTCGCTCACCAGCGATCACAAACCCTTTGAGAAGAGCCGGAGGCAAAAAAAGTGCATAACTAAAACTCACCAACCCTTGGCTCAACATCATATCTTGTGGGCGCGTTAAATGGTTTACATGACTATCTAAATAAGCTCCTAACGCCAAACAACCCAAAGACAACAAATAAAAATAATCCTCACGCCCCGCCCGTAAAAAAAAGACACAAACAGCCCCCCCTAACAGAATCCCTAATGTCACCGCAAGATACATGGGCGCCATCTCACGATTGAGCAAACCAAAAAGATTAAAAAACCCTACGGGCAAATTTGACCGCTCCAATAAAAAAACATGAAAAATAAATAAAATAAAAACAGATTGGACCATTTCTTTACTGAAAATCCAACGGAGATCAATCAACGGTTTTTCTCTATTAAGCTCAATAATAATAGCAATAGCCAACGAGAAAATAGCAAGTGCGAGCCCCCAACCAATCCATGGTGCTTCATACCACCAATACAATATGCCAACAGACATGATCACAGCATTTAATCCAAGACCAAGAGCAATCAAACCATAGCTTATCCAATCTAATTTTTGAATAACCTTACTACGCACAACAGGAGTAAGAGGCAAAGTATAGATACAGACCAAGCTGATAAGAACCAACCCCATTTCCAGAGCGGAAAGACTGGAAAAACCACCATTTTCCAGCAAATCAGGAGAAATCAAACGTGATAAAGGTGCCGCTAAAGCCGCATTCATATAATTCAAACTAAGACCAACAGTAAACTTCTTTGCTGGAGCAAAAGCCTCCATCATATAAAGCAGTGCAAGCGAAGCCAAAGGAGCAGCAGCAATCCCAGCAAAAAAGCGAATAATCAATGCAGAACGCAAATCCGTAACAAAGAGCTGCAACACGCAAACCAAAACAAAGCCAAGAATTGATAATTCAGCAAAAGCGCGCAGCCCAAATTGATAGCGGATTTTGATCAACATAATCGCTACACTCACATTTGGCGCCATATAAGCCGCTACCAGCCATGTCGTCTCGGCCAAAGTTGCATGAAAATCACCCGTAAGATGGACAATGTTAGACTGAACAATATTAGCCCCTAAACCATAAGCCCATTGCAAAATAAGAGAAGCAAAAATATAAACAAAGCACTTTGGCAAAGGTCCCGCAAAGACACGACCAGGACGAGGAAAAGGTTTTGCACTCCTTTTAGCAGACACAACCGTACTCTTTTTTCCGCTCATGTCATCTTTTCCTGTATACTCTGCTACGCTTCTATCAACACAGCACCATCAGCTGACAACTGCTGGAAAAAAGCCTCTATTTTATGATTGTCCTCATCACTTGTCCCTCCTTCTAACGTCGCTTGAATCTGCAAAATCTGCTGTTCTAATACATCAAAAGAAAGATTCTCTACAGCCACAACGTGCTCTACCAATAAAGAGCAGCCTGAAAAGGTAATATTTGCAACACCCCCGCATACAACAAATAATTTTTCACCCACAGAGGTGCGAACACGAACACTGCCCAACACAATACTTGCCACCAATGGCGCATGATGCGCCATAACTGTCAAATAACCTGAGGCTGAAGGAAGAACAACAGACACTACCTGCTCTGAAAACACAATTTTTTCAGGCGATACAAGCTCAAATAAAAAATGCTCTTCTCTATTGTTTTCCACAAAAGTCTCCAAAATACCCGATATAAGGACTCTCCGTTTTCTCCAACGACTCGTCCTTTTTAACGAAAAATACCCATGACAGTTTTCTCTTGAATAAGAAGCTTCTTACTAAGAAGCCTCTGCCATGAGACGCTTTCCTTTTTCAAGTGCTTCATCAATCGAACCAACCATATAAAAAGCAGCTTCTGGCAAATCATCGTAATCGCCAGCACAAAGCCCCTTAAAGCCTTTGATTGTCTCTTCCAAAGGAACGAGTTTCCCCGGCGAACCAGTAAAGGCTTCCGCAACATGGAAAGGTTGCGAAAGGAAACGTTCAATTTTACGTGCCCGCCCCACCAGCAATTTGTCATCTTCAGAAAGTTCATCCATTCCAAGAATAGCAATAATATCCTGAAGCGCTCTATAACGTTGTAAAATGGTTTGCACTTGACAAGCAACCGTGTAATGCTCTTCCCCCACAATCAATGGATCCAACATACGCGAGAAAGAGTCAAGCGGATCAACCGCTGGATAAATCCCCTTTTCCGCAATAGAGCGCGAAAGAACAGTTGTTGCATCCAAATGAGCAAAAGACGCTGCCGGCGCCGGATCCGTCAAGTCATCTGCCGGAACATAAATTGCCTGAACGGAAGTAATAGAGCCTGTTTTTGTACTGGTAATACGTTCTTGCAACGCCCCCATATCTGTTGCCAAAGTCGGCTGATACCCAACAGCAGAAGGAATACGCCCTAAAAGAGCAGATACCTCAGCTCCTGCTTGCGTGAAACGGAAAATATTATCCACAAAGAAGAGAACATCTTGTCCTTCATCACGGAAACTTTCTGCAATTGTCAATCCTGAAAGAGCCACACGCGCACGCGCTCCTGGTGGTTCATTCATTTGCCCGTAAACAAGGGCACACTTTGACCCTTCCGTTGAACCATTATTCTCTTTTGGATTCACATTCACGCGGCTTTCGATCATTTCATAATAAAGATCATTTCCTTCACGTGTACGTTCTCCCACACCAGCAAATACAGAATAGCCACCATGTGCCTTTGCAATATTGTTTATAAGCTCCATAATGAGAACGGTTTTTCCAACACCAGCACCACCAAACAAGCCAATTTTACCCCCTTTAGAATAAGGGGCTAACAAATCCACGACTTTAATACCGGTTACGAGAATTTCCGAAACAGTCGATTGTTCAACATATTCAGGTGCCTCTTGGTGAATAGAACGTGTTTTGGTTGAAGCGATTGGTCCCACATTATCCACCGGTTCCCCAATCACATTCATAATACGTCCCAACGTTGCTTCTCCTACAGGAACGCTAATTTGTGTGCCTGTATCCACAACCTTTTGGCCCCGCATCAAACCATCAGTCGTATCCATAGCAATCGTACGCACAGTATTTTCACCCAAATGCTGCGCAACTTCTAATACCAAGCGATTGCCTAAATTCTCTGTTTCCAAAGCGTTGAGAATTTTTGGCAATTCACCTTCAAATTGCACATCAACGACAGCACCAATAATCTGCTTGATTTCACCAACAGCGCCTTTTGCATGCTCTTCTTTTTTTGCGGATGTATCTTTTTTTACAGGTGTATCTTTAGCTGCATCACGCGCAGGTACAGAGGAAGCCTTTACATCCACTTGAGATTTCGAAGCGGCTTTTTTCACGCCGGAACGAGCAGCTGGTTTCTTTTTTTCACCTTTTTCTGTTCCTTTGCTTGAGGTTACTGCTTTTACCATCAATCTTTACCTTCTCCATTTAAAGCGCTTCAGCGCCCGCAATAATTTCGATCAATTCTGTCGTAATCTGTGCTTGACGTTGACGATTATAAGCCACCGTCAATTTACTAATCATTTCACCCGCATTGCGCGATGCATTATCCATAGCTGTCATCTTGGCGCCCATTTCACCAGCAACATTTTCTAGCAAAGCCCGAAAGATTTGCACCGAAAGATTACGTGGTACAAGGGCCTCTAAAAGAGACGCAGCATCAGGTTCATATTCATAAACAATCGATTGTGAACCTTTGTTATGATCGGTTTGCTCCACAATATCTATTGCCCCAACAGCTGCTTTTGGAGCAACCATTGGAATCAAATCCAAAGCTGTTGGACGCTGATTAATTACGGAAACAAATTCAGAATAAAACAGCGTACAAACATCGAAAGCACCTTCATTGAATAAATCAACAATCCGTTGACTAATCATCACTGCCTCTGCAAAACCAATTCGCTTTACAGCATGCAAATCGATATGATCAATTATCAAGCCTTTGTAATCACGCGATAAAATATCCGCGCCTTTTTTACCCACAGTGATAATTTTTACTATTTTATCAGTCGCCAACAATGCCTTAATCTGTTCACGTGCACGACGAGCAATTTGCACATTAAAAGCACCACATAAACCGCGCTCAGCAGTACACACCACCAAAAGATGCACATCATCGCGCCCCGTACCACGCATAAGAGTAGGCGCATCAACACCATCTACATCAGCAGCAACACTGGTCAAAATATCAGCCATTCTCTTCGCATAAGGGCGTGCAGACTGCGCTGCCTCTTGAGCACGATGCAACCTTGCCGCTGCAACCATTTGCATAGCTTTGGTAATCTTTTGTGTTGCTTTAACCGAAGCGATACGGTCTCTAAGATCTTTTAGTGAAGCCATTCAAGCATTCCATCAATTCATCACGAGAAATTTTTCGCATAAGTATCAAGAACAGTTATCAACTTATCTTTCAGCTCATCTGTTATTTGCTTTTGCTCAGCAATTGCCTTTAAGAGATCTTGATAATCACTACGCAACAGCACTAAAAGTCCCTGCTCAAACCGCGCAACATCAGAAACCGCCAAAGCATCAAGATAGCCATTCACACCCGCAAAAATAACCACCACCTGTTCTTCTGTTTTGAGTGGAGAAAATTGCGGCTGCTTCAACAGCTCTGTCAAACGCGCACCCCGATTTAACAGACGCTGGGTTGACGCATCCAAATCAGAGCCAAACTGCGCAAAAGCTGCCATTTCACGATATTGCGCCAATTCACCTTTAATCGAGCCAGCAACTTGCTTCATTGCCTTAATTTGTGCAGCAGAACCAACACGTGATACAGAAAGACCAACATTTACAGCAGGACGAATTCCTTGATAAAACAAATTAGTCTCTAGAAAAATTTGCCCATCAGTAATCGAAATCACATTTGTAGGAATATAGGCAGAAACATCATTTGCTTGCGTTTCAATAACTGGCAAAGCTGTCAACGACCCAGATCCATTTTCCGCATTCAACTTCGCAGCCCGCTCTAAAAGACGCGAGTGCAGATAGAAAACATCTCCCGGATAAGCTTCACGACCTGGAGGACGACGCAATAAAAGAGACATTTGACGATACGCCACCGCCTGTTTTGACAAGTCATCATAACCAATCAAAGCATGTTGCCCATTATCACGGAAATACTCACCCATAGCACACCCAGCAAGAGGTGCAATAAATTGCAGTGGTGCTGGATCAGAAGCAGTCGCTGCAACAATAATAGAATATTCCAGCGCTCCACGTTCTTCTAAAACTTTAACGAACTGTGCCACCGTCGAACGTTTTTGACCGATAGCCACATAAATACAATAAACTTTATCTTGCTCTCGTCCAGCCCCTTTTTCATGAAAAGGTTTTTGGTTTAAAAATGTATCGAGCAAAATTGCTGTTTTTCCTGTTTGGCGATCACCAATCACCAATTCACGCTGCCCCCGTCCAATAGGGATGAGTGCGTCAATCGCTTTCAATCCAGTCGACATCGGTTCATGGACAGACTGACGCGGAATAATTCCAGGAGCCTTAACATCGACACGACGACGCTCTGTTGCTTTAATGGGCCCCTTACCATCGATAGGGTTTCCCAACGCATCAACCACACGCCCAAGCAAAGCGGGACCCACAGGAACATCGACGATAGCACCTAACCGCTTTACACAATCACCTTCACGAATATCACGATCTGAGCCAAAAATGACCACACCAACATTATCAACTTCCAAATTGAGTGCCATACCACGCACACCGTTTGGAAAGGCGACCATTTCCCCTGCTTGGACATTATCCAAACCATAAACGCGAGCAATACCATCCCCTACAGAGAGAACCCAACCAATTTCTGAAACCTCAGCCTTTTGGTCAAAGTTTTTGATTTGCTCTTTTAGAATTTTTGAAATTTCAGATGGTCTAATATCCATCAGCTGACCTCTTTTTTCAATGCAAGCTTAAGTGAAGACAATTTTGTGAGAAGAGACGTATCAATTTGAGACGACCCCACACGAACGATTAATCCACCAAGAATTGTTGGATCCACAATGATGTGCAGCAAGACTTTTCCTCCAACAACACCTTCCAAAGCCTCACACAACTCTTGTCTTTGTTGAGAACTTAAGGGGCGCGCAGAAACAATTTGCGCAGTAACCTGCCTACGAGCGCGTGCAACACAATGCTGGAAAGCACGTAAAATACCAAATACAGCACTAAGCCTACGGTTTGTGGCAATAACGCGTAAAAAATTACCAATGACCTGCCCTGCATTTTTATCAGCAAATTTGATGTTTGCACAAACAGATTGCATCACCTTAATTTGTTCTTTAACTGAAAAGAATGGACTAAGCACAAAGCGTTTTAAATCCTTATGCTCCAAAACAAGCAAAAGATCCTCTACTGCCTTTTCAACCTTTTCAACGTTTCCGGCTTCTTGAACGCAATCAAAAAGCGCTTGCGCATAGCGTTGATCTACCAACGGCAGCGGTATGAGAGAAAATGAATCCGACACGAAATACCGCCTCTTTCCCTTGAGCGACTCTCTGATAGTTATCAGATGAAATGAAACAGACATTCTCAATCTTAAGAATCTTTTTCTTAAAACCTAGAACAAAAATCACTTGGTTTCTAGCATAGACATAGCCGACTCGCAACACCACAAATCGCTGCTTTTTAAAAATTTTAATAAAATATTCAAAATATTTTTGAAAAGCATTTTTTTTAGATATACAGGATGGCATCACAGTTTTTTTATGCCTCTTTTTGACATTCTCTGAGCGATTTTTTCACTCTCTTTGATTTTTCTTCAAATGCCCTTGCCACCAAACGCTCTTGTCACCATAAAAAAACACTCCCTTTATCACCACAAGACCTTTAATGAGATGCAGCTGCGATTGAAAAAGTCTATTATTTCAAACTGATAAGAAAGAAAAAACAATGAATATCCTCCTAAAAATTAAAGAAAACATTGCTCTTTTTTCTTCAAATACCCACTCCTTTTAAAAAATTTCACCAAGTAATATTTTCTTGTAAGCACACTCTTTAAATATACAAAACATTGATTTATAATGATAATATATCATTTTTCATACCGGATAAGCTTCAAATATCGACAAATTCTCTCTTTTCAAATTTTTTTATCAAAATCACGCCCTTCATTAAGCCCGCGTAGCTTCACTTTATATGGCACTATATTGCACTGATTTTAGAAGAAACATAGATCAATATCAATTTGAACGCGAATAGAATTGGGTATTTTGGGTGTACAACTAAGCATTTTCAGCCCTTATAATCCGCCTATCAAAAGAATACTGTCCCTCATACAAAAAAGAAGTAAAAGCCGAAATGATAGTGCCCTCGAAGAAGAGAGGCCCTTCTGCTGGTTCTATAACAAAGATATTTTTTCCCGTGGCTCCACTTAATGCAATGGACATGTATCATATTTTGCTGCCTAGATGCTTATTCTGAATAATATAAGAGTTCAAGTAAAGCACCTTAAGCAAAGAGACCTTCACTTTATGCGATACTGGTTTTAGAAAAAACTTTGCGGATCAATATCAATTTGAACCCGAACGGAACTGGGCATTTTGGGTGTACCGCTAAGCATTGCACGTATAAACCCTTGTATATCAAAAGAACGCTGTCCTTGCAGCAAAAGCCGAAAACGATAACGCCCCCGAACCAAAGCCAAAGGCGCTTCTGCTGGTCCCATAACCGAGATATTTTTTTCCCGTGGCGCTGCCTGACGCAATGCGCGCGCATAATATTCTGCTGCTTGGCGCTGTTGTGCAGACACAATCAAAGAGGCAAGCCGCCCATAGGGGGGCAAATGATAATGCTGACGCGCTGCAATCTCACGTGTGTAAAAATCTTCTGGCTGGCATGCAAGTAAGGCTTTGATGACCGGATGATCTGGTTGATAAGTTTGCAATAATCCTAAACTTTTCAATCCCACACGCCCTGCTCTTCCGGTAACTTGAGAAAGCAGCTGATAGGTACGTTCACTTGCGCGTAAATCGCCATTGGCAAGACCAAGATCAGCATCAATAACACCAACCAGAGAGAGCTTGGGAAAATGATGTCCTTTAGCGACCAACTGTGTTCCAATAATAATGTCCACATCGCCATTGGCAATGGCTTGTAATTCGCTTCGCAACTTCCCAATCCCTCCTTTGAGATCTGTTGAAAGGATCAATGATCGCGCTTGAGGAAAAAGCATTTGTGTTTCTTCGGCAATTCTTTCCACACCTGGTCCGCAAGCCACAAGATGATCTAAGGTTCCGCATTCAGGACAGGCTTCAGGAAGTGGTTCATGATATCCACAATGATGACATTTCAGTTGCCCTTGCGCACGATGTTCTACCAACCAACTTGAACAATCGGTACAATGAAAACGATGTCCGCAAATTCGGCATAAAGTCAAAGGTGCATAACCACGACGATTAAGAAAAAGAAGAGCTTGTTCGCCCTTATCAAGCGTTTGTTTTAAAGCCCTTTCAAGAGCAAAGGAAATAAAGCGCCCCTTTTGCACCCCCCCTTGGCGCATATCAACCACCCGCAACTGTGGAAGTGCTGCTTCTTTAAAACGGGAAGGTAAATGCACCTTTTGATAACGCCCTTTTAAAACATTGGCTTGGCTTTCAATCGACGGTGTGGCTGAAGATAAAATAACAGGAAAATGCTCAAAAGAGCCCCGTGCAACAGCCATATCACGCGCATGATAAAAAATGCGCTCTTCTTGTTTATAAGCGCTATCGTGCTCTTCATCGACAACAATCAAGCCAAGCTCATGAAAGGGAAGAAAAAGTGCTGAACGAGCCCCCGCAACGACACGCACCCGCCCTTCTGCAACTTGCCGCCAGACGCGTTCTCTACGACGTGGCGTCAAATCAGAATGCCATTCTGCTGCCACAGCGCCAAAACGTGCATAAAAACGATCTAAAAACTGCTGTGTTAAAGCAATTTCCGGCAATAAAATTAAAACCTGCTTGCCCCCTTTGAAAGCTTGAGCGACCGCTTCAAAATAAACTTCTGTCTTTCCTGATCCCGTAACACCATCAAGCAAAAAAACTTGAAACTGAGAAGATAAAACACCTTCCCGCAATAATGTTGCTGCTTCACTTTGCGCTCCCTGCAACTGAGGGGGACAAAAATCAGGATCAGGCATTGCCACAAGATCAGGAGCAGGAACCTTAACATCTTCAAAAATTCCTAGCGCTTTTAAACCTTCAACAACAGAAACCGAAGTTCCAGCCGCATGTGCCAGACCAGAACCTGTCCATATCTTCTCATTACGCACCAATTCCAAAACCCGTGACCGCGCTGGTGTGAGACGTTCTACATTTCCACCACAATATCGCAAACCCAGCATCTGCGCTTCCGGCTCTAAAGCAGCCGGTACCGACAAAACCAATCGTGCTACAAGACCAAAAGGTGCCATTGTATAGCGACTAACAAAACGCAAAAATGTGATCATTTCTGCCTTTAATGGGGGACAATCAAAAACATGAAGAAGAAAGCGTAATTTTTCACGCGCCACAGGAGCAGACTTTTGCCCATCGGCTGTCTGCTCTCCAACATCCACAACAAAACCGCAAAGCTCACGCCCCATCAACGGAACCCGAACAAAGGAACCAACGTTCACCTCCATAGAAGATGGAACTTTATAACTATAAGCGTGAGCAACAGGAAGAGGAACCAATACGGATACAATCTTTTCCTCTATCATGTTTGAATTCATCTTTTAAACCAATCTACGACCTATTGAGCACCAACAGGCCTAAACCTTAATCTTTAAACACTCTTATAAAATTCATTGCAGGATTCAATCCCCCCGATTACAACACTTTTCTAACAAAAATTCTTTTTAATACTCATTTCATCACCAAAGTGCCAGTAAAAGAACCAATCTCATCGTCTATAACAAAAAACTCTATAGCAAAAAAACCAGCGCCATTCTTCTGTGTAAATAAAGCGCATCACTATTAAGCATTCAACATGCTATCGGTTAAGTGCATCCTTCAACAAAGCGATCCCATAGTGTGACCTCTTCCCAACACACACGTTTATTTTTTTACCGCCTCATATCTCAATTTATCTTCAACAAACTGATTTATAAAGATATAATCATTATTTTACCTATTGTAATAAAACCCTCAATACGATGAATTTTTCTCATTTCAACCCCATCGAGGAACATTTGTAAATCCTTATTGATGTAAAGAGTATCCCATGATTTTAATTATAGGGAGAATAATATTGCAAATGGAGCCGTTACAATATTCACCTTGGCTTTGTGCCAAAACGTGAAAACACGTGTATACATCTTTCAGCTTGATTGAGAATCAAGCAACAATACAAGCAGCACAAAAGCGTATTGTTGAAGAATGGAGAACACAGAATAAATCAATGTAATTGACTATAAAAAAAACCCTTCATGCGTAAAATTTTACAGGCGTTCTTCAACAGTGTTTTACGACAAAATAAATCCATCCGCTTTCATCAAAAACAAAGTTAAACATACCTCCTAAAAAAGGAAGGTATCTTATGATGCACTCTCAAATATCAAGAGCAATCGCAAATAGGAAATGAGCAAAGTGTTTGATAATGCTAGCTTATTTCCATAAATATAAAAACACCGCTACGCAAAGATGCCAATACGCAAAAATATTGGTACGCAATGAATTCTATGCCTTATCACGAGTAACACTATGAAATAGGTGTGGAAACGATAAATCATATTTCTTTACCGAAAACGGGTACATGATTAACACCATAGCATTCTTGTTCTTTACACAGATATTAATTCTTTCTCTTGCTTTTGCAGTCAACAATAGCGCATAACAAAAAATAGGATAAAGCTAAAAAGAAGAGGTTAGAGATGAAATTTTTTGTGGATAGCGCCAATATTGAAGAAATTCAAGAGTTACAGAATTTAAGCCTTGTTGATGGTGTCACAACCAATCCCTCTCTTATCCTAAAATCAGGACGCAATATTCTTGATGTTACAAAAGAAATTTGTGCTCTCGTTAGCGGACCTGTTTCTGCTGAAGTTGCAGCAACAGAATTTGAAAACATGATGAAAGAAGCAGCTGTTTTAGCAAAGGTTGCCGACAATATTTGTATCAAGCTTCCTTTAACACTCGATGGATTAAAAGCCTGTAAAGCCCTCACAGCAGCAGGACTAAAAACAAATCTCACACTTTGTTTTTCTGCCAATCAAGCCTTATTAGCCGCCAAAGCAGGCGCAACATTCGTTTCACCTTTTATTGGTAGACTTGATGATTGTGGAAATGATGGAAGTGAACTGCTTCATGAAATTCGCACAATTTATGATAACTATAACTTTGAAACACAAATCTTGGCCGCTTCAATCCGCACCGTTAATCATGTCAAAGAAGCAGCACTCAGTGGTGCTGACATTGCAACAGTTCCACCAGCAATCTTAAAAGCACTGGTCAAACACCCTCTCACCGACAAAGGGTTGCAAATATTCCTCGACGACTGGAAAAAAACAGGACAAAATATTGCTTAATATCTAGAATTTTTATTGGAAAGATCTTTTGAAAGTAACAAAAAGATCTGTTCAGCCAACTCTTCCGCAACACGTTTTTTTGCATCTTCTTCTGCTTGCAGCGTTGCATATTCTTGACGAAGTCGCTCAAAAGATGCATTCATCATTGCTGTTCCTTTTGCAACAAGAGTATTTTTCATATCCTGCAAAGTGTAAGAAGCTCTGCTCATAACAGTTCCAACAGAAGGTCGTCCCTTTCTCTTTTTCTCGAAATCAACCTCTATCTGCATCGATTCTCTGGTAAAGACGGATATCTGCAATGCCAATTGATAAGCAGGTAGAGAAGGTTTAGCACCATTTCCATACAAAAGAAATAGAAGATGATTGCGCACCATTTGTCCAAAACGATCCGAAGGTTCTTCCACAACAATAGAAGCAAGCTTTTGCGCTAATCCCAAAGAAGCTTGTCCAGAAGCAGGATTCCCATAAGAAGCAGAATCCATTGTCATTGCACTCTGCAACTCTTGACGGTAAAGCGGTTCAACTTTGCATCCACACAACAGTGTGAATACACCAGCTAAAATGACAAGAATAGAACTTCTAAAAAACGACATTCACAATCCTTTGTGGAACAACAATGATTTTTTTCACAGGCTTTTCAATCAGCTGCGCCTTTACAAAATCTAACGCCAAAACCGCTTCTTTAATCATCACCTCATCAGCAGTTGCTGCAACGCTCACCTCACCACGTTTTTTACCATTAATTTGTACTGGCAAAGTATAGCATTCCGCAACGGTTAACGTGGGATCATAAATAGGCCAAGCAAGCGCAGATATTAAATTTTTTCCCCCTAAAGCAGCATGACATTCTTCTGCTAAATGGGGCATCATGGGTGCAATCATAGCAAGAAAAAAATCCATAGCTTGACGTAAAGAAGCTTTCATTTCATCGTCAACACTTTCTATCCTATTTAACAACGGCGCCATAATATTCAAGAATTCATAAAGGCGTGCAATAGCCCGATTAAAAGCGAATTTTTCCAAATCATCTTCTACAGCGCAAAGCGTGCGATGTGCGACCTTTGAGAGTTCCAAAGCCGCTCCCTGATGCCCTGCACAAGGCGCCACATCCTTTAAAATAGAAGCACTCACAGCCACATGGCGCCAAACACGCTGTACAAAGCGATGTGCACCTTCAACACCAGATTCTGTCCAAATGACATCCCGCTCGGGAGGAGAATCTGACAACACAAACCAACGCACAGTATCAGCGCCATAAGATGCAATAATATCATCAGGATCAACGACATTCTTTTTTGATTTTGACATTTTCTCAATCAAACCAATCGTCACTTCACTTTGATCGGTTAATTTATAAGCACACCGCTTTCCATCTTTTTCAACAATCGAAATTTCTGCTGGAGAAACCCACCCTTTACCATCTCGATAGGTTTCATGCACCACCATACCTTGGGTAAAAAGCCCCTTAAAAGGCTCATCTACCGTCACATGACCGACCAATTTCATAGCACGCATAAAAAAGCGTGCATAAAGAAGATGCAAAATGGCATGCTCAATTCCACCAATATATTGTTGCACAGGCAACCATTCAGCTGTTGCTTGTTTGTCAACAGGTCCCTGCGCAAAAGGAGCCGTAAAGCGTGCATAATACCAAGAAGAGTCAACAAATGTATCCATGGTATCGGTTTCGCGTTTGGCAGGTTGACCACAGGAAGGACAAGTAACATTCTGCCATGTTTCATGTCGTGCAAGAGGATTTCCTGGTTGATCAAAAGTAACATCATCAGGCAACACAACCGGTAAATTAGCACGTGGAACAGGAACAACCCCACAAGTTGTACAATGGATCATCGGAATGGGGCACCCCCAATAACGTTGACGCGAAATCCCCCAATCACGCAAACGAAATTGCACTGTTTTCTTCCCTTGCGGTTGCCCATTGAGCATTTGTTTTTCAAGCTTTTTAGCAGCTTCTTCAAAAGCTTGTCGGGGTGTCAAACCATCCAAAAAACTAGAATTGATCATCACCCCATCACCCGTATAAGGTGTTTCAGTAATAACAAAATCTTCTGCTTGCTCTCCTTTTGGCAAAACCACGGGTTTTATTGGAAGATCATATTTACGCGCAAAATCGAAATCTCTCTGATCATGAGCTGGACAACCAAAAACAACCCCTGTTCCATAATCCATAAGCACAAAATTCGCGATATAAACGGGAATATGTACTGTTGAATCGAAAGGATGAACAGCCAAAAGGGGCGTGAGAAACCCTTGTTTTTCAGCTGTTTCAAGTGCTGCCGTTGTCGTTCCACCACACCGACAATTTTCAATAAAAGCACTCAACGCTTTGTCTTTTTTTGCCAAAGCTTGTGCAATAGGATGATCAACAGACAGAGCCAAAAAGGAAGCGCCAAACAGTGTATCAGGACGCGTTGAATAACAAACAACCTCATCAAATTTCTCACAAACATCATCAGCATCACCCGCCGACTTTAAAGCCCAACGAATCAGCAAACCTTGTGATTTTCCAATCCAATTTTTTTGCATGGTGCGAACTTTTTCCGGCCATTGGTTCAGCTCTTCAAGCCCTGCCAAGAGATCTTCACTAAAGTCGCTAATTTTGAAAAACCACTGCGTCAACTCACGTTGTTCCACCAACGCACCAGAACGCCATCCCCGCCCATCAACAACCTGTTCATTGGCCAAAACAGTATGATCAACAGGATCCCAATTCACCTTAGCCACTTTACGTGCTACCAACCCCTTTTGATAGAAATCAAGGAACAACATTTGTTGGCGGTGGTAATATTCCACATCACAAGTCGCAAATTCCCGAGTCCAATCTATCGAGAGCCCTAATTGCTTTAATTGCCCACGCATCACCGCAATATTTTGATAAGTCCAAGTTTTAGGGTGCACTTTATTTTGCATAGCAGCATTTTCAGCCGGCATCCCAAAAGCGTCCCACCCCATGGGATGAAGGACATTAAACCCCTTGGCGCGTTTATAGCGTGCAACCACATCCCCCATGGCATAATTGCGCACATGCCCCATGTGAATGCGCCCAGAAGGGTAAGGAAACATCTCTAAAACATAATATTTTTCACGAGCATCTTCTTGGACAGTCTGAAAAATTTTCTTTTCATCCCAAATTTCTTGCCATTTTTTTTCTCTCGCACGTGGATTATAGCGTTCGCCTATCTTATAATGCTCAATCGTCATTCCCATTATACTCTTTTAATAAAACTGAACCAAAAAACTTGTTTTATTATGCTTGACCATGGATTAACCTCATCGTCAACATTTTCGTGAAATATTTCCCTAAGTATTTTATAAAACTTTAAAAAAAACGACCAACTCTTGAACAAAAAAGGTAAAGCACAAAAACATGAATACACAAACGCCCCTCGATGCCCCTTCCATTGAAGCATGGCAAAACCTTCAAAAAGACATTGCTGAAACATGTCAAGAGTTACAACGCCCTGTAGAAGAAATTGAACTTATCGCTGTTTCAAAAACTGTTTCTGCTATTGATATACGACCCCTTTTGCAAGCAGGCCAATCTTTGTTTGCAGAAAACCGCGTACAAGAAGCAGCACAAAAATGGCTCAGGTTACGTCAACAATTTGAAAATATTAAACTCCATCTCATCGGTCCCCTACAATCGAATAAAGCCGCTGAAGCTGTCAAACTTTTTGATGTCATCCAAACGGTTGATCGTGAAAAAATAGCCAAAGTTTTGATGGAAGAAATGCAAAAGCAAAAAAGGCATCTTCCCTGCTATGTTCAAGTCAATATTGGCTTAGAACCGCAAAAAAGTGGTATCGCACCACAAGAAGTGATCCCTTTTGTTTCTCAATGCAAAAACAATTATGGACTTGATATCATCGGACTTATGGGCATTCCCCCTGTCGACGAAAACCCCGGCCCCTATTTCGCGCTCTTAGCAAAATTAGCAAAACAAGCAGGTCTTCCAAAGCTTTCCATGGGTATGTCCAGTGACTTCAAAACCGCTCTACAGTTTGGCTCTAATGTCCTTCGCATTGGCTCCGCTTTATTTGGAAAACGCCCTGTGTAAAGCAATTTCCCCTCATATAAATTCCCATTGAAAATTCTACGAACAAGCCAAAAACAGCAGAAATGAGAAAAAATATTTCCTTCAATATCAATAAAAGAGCAATTCTAGCAAAAAAGATTTCAGTCCTTCTTTCATCCTGTTAGCAAAATAAGCAAAAAAGCTGGTCTTCTCAAATTTCTCACCGGCACATCCACAACACATACAATAGCTTCAAGATAGCATTGCAATTTTGCTCTCATATTATCGCACATTGCTTCTACTTTACTCCCCTCTGACCGCCTCTCCAGCAAAAGCAACATAAAAAATAAATCCTTATATAAAAGCAAAATGATAAGAGGGGCGTTGAGCATGAATGAAAAAACTGTCGCAAAATCACTAATAGCAAAAGAATATTGAATACGATTATCGCAATGATTTTCATTGAAAATCACGCATTCTCTTAACTTCTCCAACATGCGTAAACAATTTCCCCGCATGCCAATGGCGTAAAGCAGGCAAAAGAGGCTTATGGCTGCATAATACAGTAACAAAACTCTTTCATGTAAGTCACTTGAGCAAAATAAACATCTCAAATACCCAATAGAGCACCAAGAGCCGCGCTAAACAACATGCTAGCAATCTATAAGATCAACGTAGCATAGAGGCTTTCCATGCTCTACAAAGCATAAAATACGGTTAATATTCGCCTGAAAAATAAAAGAACGAATCCCATGCATATGCGCATAATACATGTAGGCAAAACAATGGCAATGAGATCGATCCCAATAACGATATTTCTTTATCATTATTTCTTTATCTTTCTCGTAAACAAAGAGAAAAACTTCAACTTTTCATATGCGCAATTTTTCTGATTTTAAACTTTAATTAAGAAAAACCATGGGGTATTTCTTATATTTTAAAATATTGTAAATAATATTATTATCTTTTTAAGAAAAATATTAATATATACATAACATATATATGATTTATATAGTATTTTTATTTCCATTTTTAAAATTTATCTTTGACAATGATCTAAAATACGTAATAACCATTTGAAATGTATCATTGTGATACTACTTTTAATGTGGATAATTAAGGAGAATTAATATTTTTGGTTCATTCAACACATTCGGTCATATGGCGACAAAGATATCTCTGAAATTAAATAATTTTGTAAGTATATTTGTAAGAATATACCAAAATTAAATATCTACATCTGTGCATAAAATAATTTTCAGAGATATCTATTGTGGATCACATCTTATAATCAGGATTTTTTTATAATGAATATTTGTTATGAAATCGTAAGAATGTTTTGTATTCTCATTGTCTTTATCCCTATATATGCTATTGGTTTTTAAAAGTGGTAGTTACAGTTGGAAAGTAACTATAAAATAAACTTTATATACAGTAATTCTTTTCATTATTTTTGATATTTTGGTTTAATTAATTATTAATAAACTTATTCTTTTTTTAATAAGGGAATACAAAATAAAAAACATTTAAAGCGATAATCAATAAAGCACCTTCATCTCCCTTTTTATATGATATTTTTTAGTGCCTTTATGCTTTTATAAAAAGCTCTTTACTACAATAGATTCTGCCACATTTGAATATCCTAAAAGCATAAAATACTCTCTTGAATACAAACGTATCAGATTTTAAAAATTGACTATTCTAATCTTTGTCATTTAGTCTAACCTCACAATGAAAAGCTTTTGGGAAAACTCTGCCACAAATATAACCATACAAAAATACAGAGGCAGATTTTTCCAAACAATAAAAAGAGGGAAACATGACTGAAAAAATTTATCCAATATCAGAAGAGATCAAAAAAAATACTTTACTCGATGAGGAAACTTATCAACAATGGTATCGAGAAAGCATCAATGATCCAGAAAGCTTCTGGGCCAAACATGGTCAACGCATTGAATGGTTTAAACCTTTTACAAAAGTAAAAAACACTTCTTTTAACGGAGATGTCTCCATTCAATGGTACGAAGATGGGATAACAAATGTTACCTATAATTGCATTGATCGCCACCTGAAAACCCATGGAGACAAAATCGCGCTCATTTGGGAAGGAGATAATCCTTATCATGATAAAAAAATAACCTATAACGAGCTTTATGAACATGTTTGTCGTTTTGCTAATCTTTTGAAAAGTCGTGGCATTAAGAAAGGCGATAAAGTAACCATTTATCTTCCTATGATTCCCGAAGCAGCCTATGCCATGCTTGCTTGTGCTCGCATTGGAGCTATTCATTCGGTTATTTTTGCTGGCTTTTCTGCTGAAGCAATAGCAGGACGCCTTGTCGATTGTGAATCAACCTTTATGATTACCGCTGATCACGGCTTGCGTGGCGGCAAACGGATCAACTTAAAAGACAACGTTGACCATGCCATTGAGATAGCCGCGCGCCAAAACGTGCAGGTGGACCAAGTCATGGTTATACGGCGGACTTGTGGACCCATTCAATGGGTAGAGGGGCGTGATTTTTGGTACCACGAAGAGATAGCTCATGCCAAAACAGCTTGTCCAGCAGAACCCATGAATGCTGAAGATCCGCTTTTTATTCTTTATACTTCAGGCTCCACCGGCAAACCTAAAGGTGTTTTGCATACCACAGCAGGCTATCTTGTTTTTGCCTCGATGACTCACCAATATGTTTTTGATTACCACCCCGATGAAGTTTACTGGTGTACGGCTGATATTGGTTGGATAACCGGCCATTCTTACTTGGTTTATGGACCTTTATGTAATGGTGCGACCACTTTAATGTTTGAAGGCACACCAACCTTTCCTGACAAAGGCAGATTCTGGGAAATTGTCGACAAGCATCAAGTCAATACACTCTACACCGCACCAACAGCTATCCGCGCCTTAATGGGAGCAGGAAATTCGTTTGTTGAACACTCAGACAGGACGTCGTTGCGTCTTTTAGGCACGGTAGGCGAACCGATTAACCCAGAAGCATGGGAATGGTTTTATCATATAATTGGAAATGACCGTTGTCCGATTCTCGATACATGGTGGCAAACGGAAACAGGAGGGCATATGATCACACCCTTGCCCGGTGCAACCCCCCTCAAAGCAGGATCGGCCACACGTCCTTTCTTTGGTGTTCAACCCCAAATTGTTGATGCCCAAGGCAATGTTTTAGAAGGTGAAGCAGAAGGCACTCTTTGTATCAGTGATTCATGGCCCGGACAAATGCGCACACTTTATAAGGATCATGAACGCTTTATTCAAACTTATTTTTCCTCCTATAAAGGAAAATATTTTTCAGGCGATAGCTGTAGGCGCGATAGCGACGGTTATTATTGGATCACAGGACGAGTTGATGACATTCTCAATGTCTCTGGGCACAGATTAGGAACTGCTGAAATTGAATCGGCTCTTGTTTCTCATCCCGCTGTATCAGAAGCAGCTATTGTGGGTTACCCGCATCCCATTAAAGGGCAAGGAATTTATAGTTTTGTGACCCTCATGGAAGGAACAGCGCCAAGTGAAGAATTGCAAAAAGACCTTATCAAGCATGTGAGACAAGAAATAGGTTCTATTGCCATATTGGATAAAATTCAGTTTGCTCCACAGCTTCCCAAAACGCGATCAGGGAAAATTATGAGACGTATTTTACGAAAAATCGCTGAAAACGATTTTGATACTCTCGGAGATATTTCAACCCTTGCCGAACCACAAGTTGTTGAAGATCTAATTGCCAACCGACAAAACTAAAAAACACGACGCAATACAACATACGGTGGTTTTTGTTTTTTTTGCTAAAATTATCTCAGCATTATTACGAAAACCACCGAGGAGAATAAAAAATAAAACAATTCACGAGAAGCTCAATCATTCTAACAACAAACGCTTTTTTTCATAACAGGTAAGAAATAATTTAAGCAAAAACCTCAGGATTGGGATGCGAACAAGAATAAGAAAGTAAGATAAAAAGAGCAACATAGCTTTTTAAAATCACCTAATGTCCACTCAATGCAAAAAAAGCCTCTGAGTAAGAAGGAAAAATAGTTCTGATGTTTATGCTAGAATCCCTTTGAAATTCCTGCTAAAATCATAAATAAGGCTAAAAAAAGAAAGTATAAGTGATAATATTCTTGAGCAAAAATATTTATCTATAACGAGGGTGTATAAAAAATATTGAAAACCATGAAATCTAAAATAAACAAGCTTACAACAAAAATCTAAAGCAATGAAAGTAAGAGTTTTTAGAATAAATGATGCAATATAAAATCAGGAGTAATAATAAAAAGTGATTCATTTTGAAAATGTCGGCCTACGCTATGGAATGGGCCCTGAGGTCCTTCGTGATATTAGCTTTCATATTCCTCCTGGATCATTTCAATTTCTCACAGGTGCCTCTGGAGCAGGGAAAACGTCGCTGATGCGTCTTATGTTTTTGGCACTCAAACCCACCCGCGGTCATATTGATCTCTTTGGAACAGACACAGCATTGCTCAAACGACAAGAGCTCCCTGCGCTGCGACAACGTATCGGGGTGGTTTTTCAAGATTTTCGTTTACTCGACCACATGACCACTTATGAAAATGTCTCCTTACCTTTACGCATTAAAGGACAAGAAGAAGCAACCTATCGCAGTGAAGTGGAAGATCTTCTCTGTTGGGTAGGTCTTGGAGATCATATTCATGTTTTACCACCGGTTCTTTCCGGTGGGGAAAAACAAAGGGTAGCCATTGCACGCGCACTCATTGATCAACCTGAAATTCTACTTGCCGATGAACCCACCGGAAATGTCGATCCGCCCTTGGCAAAACGCCTACTGCGTTTGTTTATTGAATTAAATCGTTTTGGAACAGCTGTTATCATTGCTACCCATGATATTGCCTTAATGGAACAAGTTGCAGCACGACGTATGCTTCTCCATAACGGACGGATGACGATTCATGAATAAGTCTTTCCCCATTTTTACAAGCAATAAAAAAAATACAACAGCGATTATTCCCAGTGGTAATATTTCTGGAAAAGCATTAGTTGCCGTGATTGCTATTATGACATTTCTTTCAAGCCTCACCTTAATCGGTGTTGATTTGGTCCAACGTGCCGCCCAAAATTGGAGTAATCAGATTAGCTATGAAGCAACAATACAAATACGCCCCATTGACAATGTTGATATCAACAAAGCACTCCGTGATGCCGTACAATTGGTTAAAACATTTTCTGGTGTACAAGATGCAAAAATTGTTGACCAAAAAGCTACAGAAAAGTTACTGGAGCCATGGCTTGGAACAGGCTTCAATGTCAATGAACTACCCCTTCCCCGCCTCATCATTGTGACCCTGAATGGGGATGAAAAAATCAATTTTTCAGCCATTAATCACGCCATTAAAACCCAAATTCCAGGAGGTCAATTTGATGATCACCGTGTTTGGGTTCATCGTTTTGCGACCATGGCACACACCACTGTTTTCATTGGTTTTTCAATTTTAGCATTGGTTTTAGGCTCTCTTATCCTCACCATCATTTTTGCCACCCGCAATGCATTGGCAGAAAATGCACATATTATCAATGTCTTATATTTCCTTGGTACTGAAACTCTTTTCATTGCGCGCCAATTTGACTGGCATTTTTTTAAAACTGCGCTGCGTGGTGCTTTATATGGTGGTCTTACAAGCATATTTCTGTTTTCAGCCTTTTGCTTCTGGACGAATTATAACTTGGGAAGAGTAGAAGCTAGCCAAGTAACAGCTTTGTTTGGACATCTTTCCATAAGTTCCATCCCCTACGGAAAAATCACTCTGCTTATTATTTTCGTTTCTTTTCTCACCACCCTTACCAACCGCATGACTATTTTAGCGCAACTGAAAAAAATCGATCAATGTGAAAACGGTTTATTTTAATTTTATGACTCACAACAGCCCCAACTCATTGATGCAAAAAAATTTAGAACGTCCTCTTCCAAAACGGCCCCACTATAATAGTTGGTCTCCCTGCTTTTTATTTCGCTATTTTCCACCGACAACCCTTACTCTTTCAATCATTGTTTTCATTTTCTGGAGCGGTTTTATCATTTTTTCTGAAAAAACTGAACGACTTTCTCCCCCAACACCTCTCCCCAAAGCGGATGCCATTATCGTGCTTACAGGTGGAGAAAACCGAATAGAGACAGGACTTAATCTCTTACAAAGGGGGTTTGGTTCACGTCTCCTCATCAGTGGCGTAAACACCACAACCAATCTGAAAAGTCTCATGCACAACATGCATATTACCCCACGGCTTATCTCCTGTTGTATTGACATTGGGCATCAAGCGATTAACACCAGAGGAAACGCCGAAGAAAGCGCCGCTTGGATCAAAAAACACCACTATAGAACCCTTTATATCGTCACCCATGATTACCATGTGTGGCGCTCAATGCGAGAACTTAAATATTTAATGCCTGATATCCATTTCATTGCCTATCCTGTTAAAAAGAACAATGCTGAAAGCGCAATACAACAGATCAATCAAATCCGCATTCTTATATTCCAATATATTAAAACGCTCCAAGTCTATATCAGAACCGCATTCTAATCTTTATCCTTCTGACTTTTTAAAAACCTTGCCACCCACGAACCGCTTCATACCCTTCCACACGAGTTGCCTCTATAAAAGCTCGACAGAGCTTACCCTCATACAACGCAGAACATCCCAATGCACGTGTCACTGTATTTGCACGTTCACCCAAAACATCTCTTACATCCCAAACATATCTCACAGCGCGGATCTGTACATACCATCCCAATATATAAGCTCTTGTAAATAGAGCCCCCAGACAGCCATAAGATTTCCAGACTTGTCATAAAAATCTATTTATACCACTGTCTTACCCTTCATAAAAAATGCAAACCGCCTCACCCTATATTTTGCCACCCCCCAAGTATTACGATAGCTCTTAAACCTCTTGGGATGATTGGTAAGAGGCATGCATTACCCCTTTCTTAAACACGAACATACCAACCTTGTATGACATGCAAAAAAATAATTTTAATAGATTTAAAATAAGAAAATTTATAATAGTTAGATTTCTCATTCAACAGAGAGAAGGTTAAACTATCATTATAAATCAATACATTAGAAACAATCTCTTCATTATACAAAGCGTCTTCATAAGAGCATTTTAGATCACAGATAGGAATAAGCTCAAAACGCACACCGCGACAAATACCCTACGTTTTTTATCGCAATCTTTTTTGAAATCATTTCGCTCTCTAAGATCACCTTTTGTCTGGTTTCATCCCCAAAAAGAACGAAAATTTTTAAACTCTATTGATCTGTAAACAATAATAACTCAGCTTCTTGTCTAACGCGTTCCACCTGCTCACTTCAATATCAGAACACCTCAAAAGACAGATTTCATGAGAATTTTCATTTCCTCTCAACATCTCAAAAGGCGACGATTCTTATTAGCAACGATTTGTAAACAATCCACTTTCTCTGAACAGGTTCCACTCAGCTTCCCCATTTATATGGTTTACTCACATAAAGCTAGACAAGAAAACCCTGCCTGAGAATATTCATCACTACCGCTAAAGCTCATGCGTCATAATTTTAGCGACCTCACTGCCTAAGGTGCTTTATCACATACAATATATTGATTTATAATGAAAATTTATTACGCTACAACTTGAATGAGAGCTCTCAATATCATCAGATTCTCTCATTTCAAATCTGCTCTCTATTAAATCAATCAAAACCATTTTCTTGCACATCACATAGGACTTGCACATCACAAAGGAAGAGAGCCTGCGCAGCGTAAAACTGTACAAGAAAGACATGCCTCTTATGGACTTGTCTCAAGTGCCAAGGGCTGTCGCAATACCCACGAGCTGACAAGGTGTGTGATAGTGCCAGTTTGTTACGACACAGCGCTATTTTACCGCACAATGGATAATTTAACCTTTTCAGTTTCTCTCACTTCCAATTTTGGCAGGTTGCGCACAATTTTCATTGTTTCCAAGCTTACAGTAATAACCCGCTGAAACAATTCCAATGGATAAGCTGGATTACCCACCGTTTCAACAGCATAGCGATTGGCATCATTCACAATCCCACTCGCTTTATCCGTTTTGACAACCTGCCGCTCCATAACCCATTCAAGAGCAGGCCTGCCATTGATCACATACTCATAAGCTTCAAGAGGAATATTCTGCATCGTGATATTCGCATTATAAACCACGGTGGTTTTGTCAATAGCACCACGCTTACCAGCAAATTTCATTGCTTCAACACGATAAAAACCCTTCTCATCAGAAATCACCCAAGTTCTTGGATCACCCTGTTTATAGGTAACGGGATAGGGTTCAACCTCTTCATAATTCATATGCAAATCACCAAGCTTGCGCCCCGCTGTAACAAAAGCCCAAAAATCCTCTACCTTTTTAACTGTTGGAATACGCGGCAATTGTTTAGACAGATTATGCGCATAACGAGCACGATAATCTTCAGAATGCAAAATCCCATAAACATAATAAAACAAATCATCCTTTGTTATCATTTCACCAGGATAAGCTGCCTTAAAATAAGCCAACCCTTCGTCCGTAAGAGCATCACGCCGCTCTAAACCAGTTTCTTTGCTTTCCTCTGCAAAATTTGCAAACAAATGAACCTGATCCCCCTCCTTATTTTTCAAGGACACAGCATCTTCATAAACATACCGTGGAAAACATTGACCAGTATCCATTGCATGAAGATTAGATAAATTCTTAGTCATCAGAACAGAAAAGCCACTGCTTGCTCCAATTCCCGTAACTTGTATCACCTTATTTTCAGCCGCTTGTTCCAGAGGAAAAATACGTGGCATTTGTAAAACTCTATGGTTAAAAACACGATTGTAATAGAGCCACTGTTGTGTAAAAGGACGATAAAGGCTCTGGGTAATATACGTATCTTTAAATTTAAAAGCTTTCCCCCTTATTAATTCTTCTTTAAGGCTACTACTCCAACTAATCTTTCTAGAATCTGTATTGACAAAATCGTTCACAGCATTTGCACGTGCTTTGCGATCAGAATGTAGATACGCAGCATTAAAACGCTCTACTTCACTGTTATAAAAAGCAATCATATTGCTCATATTCTTTGCTAAAGCTTCACGACTTGAGTTATATGTCCAAGCATCACGACTAGTTTGTATACCGCCAGAAAAATTTTCAAAGAGCCTTTTATCACTGCCTTTCTTGTCACCTAAGGCTAGAAATTTTTCAAAATCATTATTGCGCTGATTCAGCCAATCGCCATGCTCATCAGGTGTAATCATCTGCCAGCTGTGTTCACGTGTGATACCACTAATACTCCCCAACCTCTGAAGTTCACGGAGCTTTTCTTTTGCTGTGAGATAATCTCCAATATCACGAAAATATATTTTCCCATGCTGTTGTGCATCCGGATTTTTAACCAAAATGGAAATCGCAATAGGTGCGCGAGACCCAGAACCAAAAATCTTTCCCCCCTCCTTTCGAGAGAGCTCTCCAGAAGTTCGTTGATTCCCCCGCAAATGGAAAATATAAAGGCTGCTAAATTCCTCGATTAAACATTTTCGTAAACCATCCGTAGAGTAACTACTGATAAAACCTGCATTTGTCACAAAACCAATAACACCACAGTCTTTTATACGGTCACTTGCCCAACGAATGGCACGAATATAACTGTCATAAAGTCCATTAACATTGCTTGCTTTAGATTGAGCGGCATAGGTTTCACGAATGCGACGATCCAATTTAGGATAGCCAATATTCTGCGCATTGTCGTTTTCACTTTTTTGTCCAGAAGAATAAGGGGGGTTGCCAACAATAACACGAATATCCAGTTCCTTCTGGTGCGCCCGACGTGTACTGTTATCCACCAGCAAATCACTGATCAGGTCTTTTTCTTGCTCATAAAGCTGGAATGTATCGGTCAAACAAATTCCCTCAAACGGAACATAATCGCCCCCCATCAGACCATGATAGGTCGTCTCAATATTAATGGCTGCAATATAATAGGCTAAAAGCACAATTTCATTGGCATGAATTTCACGACAAAATTTGTGTTTCACTTCTTCTGGCTTTATCAGACCCGATTGTAAAAGCCGCGTGATAAAAGTACCCGTTCCAGTAAAAGGATCCATGATGTGCACACCCGGTGAGCCAAGCGTTTGCCCAAATTCTTGCTCTAAGACATCATTGACAGAGTGCAAAATAAAATCCACAACCTCGACGGGGGTATAAACAATGCCTAGTTTTTCTACAGTGCGTGGAAAAGCATAACGAAAAAACTTATCATAAAGCTCTACAATCAACCTCTGTTTTGCTTTTGGATCCGTAATGCCACTGGCTCGTAATTTTACACTTGCGTAAAATTTTTCCAGATCTTTGGATTCCTTATCAAGATTTGCCTCATCAAGCACATCAAGCATACGCTGCATAGCACGCGAGACAGGATTCTCACGTGTGAACTGATAGCCTTCAAACAACACCTGAAAGACAGGACGCGTGATAATATGCTGTGCCAACATCTCAATCGCATCAGCTTCTGTAACAGCATCATTTAAGTCATCACGCAGTTCTGCCACAAACCTGTCAAAGGCTTGACGCGCCTCAGTATTTGGCTCTGCCAGAATGCCTGTTAAGCGCGTGATATGATTCTTAGCAATTTCAGCAATATTGCTCGCCCAATCCTCCCAATAATCACGTGTCCCACATTTCTTAACGATCTTTGCCAAAATCGCACGAGAAAGTTCATCTACGCAGAAAGAAAACTCCTCGTTTACCTGCTCTGTAAGAAAGCAATCATGCTCCAGACTTCCAATTCCCGCTCGTGCAGGCTGTGAGCGAACCGGAAGATTGTCTACAACAGCCGTAACAGCCTGTAACTCAATGCTCTGCGTGACACCAATAATCTCAATCACATTGCTGATATCTTGCCCGAGGGATGCCTTATTAATCGTCGCATCAAAACGATCATCATGCGCACGCAAAGCATTTAAAATTTGCCAGATAACCCGATATTTATCATTGTTGTTCAAAGCCTGTTCCACTGGAGTATCAGGAGGAATACCAATTGGCAAAATGACATATCCCATCTTTTTACCTTCAGAGCGACGCATCACCCGCCCAACCGCTTGCACAACATCAATCTGGCTTTTGCGTGGATTTAAAAACATGATCGCATCAAGAGCCGGAACATCCACCCCCTCAGACAAACACCGAGCATTGGTCAAAATACGACAAACATCCTCACCACTATCAGCTTTCAACCAGTCAAGTAATGCACCACGATCCTTCGCATTAAAAGTGCCATCAACATGCTCAATTTCACACTTCAGAAAATGCTCATTTTCTGTATCCTCTTTCGTATAATCAAGATATTCTCTAACAACCGTAGAAAACTCATCACGCACAAGTTCAGAACTTTTAATAGTTTTACAAAACGCTAAAGCACGATGCATAGGATATAAATCCGCACCAACATCAGCCTTCATATTTTGTTTTGTCAAAGCCTTATAACAGCCAATAATCTTTGTTGCATCATCAAGAATAAGCTCAGTATCGCTATCACTAAGGCGCTTCTGAACAGCGGAACTGACCAATTTTTCGTCCATTGCTAAGACAATAACCTTATAATCTGTTAAAAGATCATTTTGTACTGCCCATGAAAAACCCCGATAAAAAAGTGTTTTACCAAAAAGCTTTTCATCATCCATCGAAGCAAGAACGGCATTAACTTCATTCGCACGACTTTTTGCGTTATCACCAAAAATGCGTGGTGTCGCTGTCATATAAAGGCGTTTCTTGGCGCAAATAACATCATTAGAATGCACCTTAACAAAATTGGATTCATCCTCGCCCACCAGCGTTGCCCCTGTTGTACGGTGCGCTTCATCACAAATGATAAGATCAAATGTTGGCAAACCATAGTTTTTCTGAGCATCAGCAATCACCTGAATAGATTGATAGGTTGCAAACACCACGGTCATCTTATCTGCAACACTCTTCGCCACCTGTTCTGCAAGTTTAGCAGCATCGGTTGTCGCCGGAAAAGCAAGATCAAACACATCAATTTCAGCAACATCATCACTATTTTTACGACGCTTTCCCACTTGTGTATCGGAACAAACAGCAAAAGATCTCAATCCGATTCCTGCATCCGTTGTCCATTCACGAACCGTCTGTGACATCAGTGCCAAGGAAGGAACAAGAAACAAAACAAACTTGCCTTCACCCGCCAAATCCTCAGCAATTTTAAGACTGGTAAATGTCTTACCAGTACCACAAGCCATAATAAGCTTCCCCCGATCTGCTTGAGCAAGCCCAGCACGCACATCACGCAATGCTTCCAATTGATGTGGACGCAACTTCTTTTTATCCTCCAAAACAACTTTGCCCTGGGCTGCAAAAGTTTCCCAACGGATCGGACTTTGTTGTATATCGGAAAGATTAATCCGTATAACAGGAATATCCTGCCCCCGTATCATTGTTTCAGCGTTATCACTCCAAGTACTTTCAGTACTATCTATAATAACACGCCGCTTGAATGGAGCTTTCCCTGATGCCGAAATAAAACTATCAATATCTGCTTTTCTAATCCGATAAGCTGCATCATAAAATTTACATTGGATTGCTGCAAATCCCTCTTCATCACGAAGCTTTGCCACAAGATCAATACCGGTATCCCGACCATCCCAAGCATTTTCACGAGCCCAATCTTTAAAGGTTTGAACCTTCTCATAACACCCAGACTGAAGAGGATCATGTATCAGATAAGCAAGAGCAAAACGCTCAAAATATGTACCTTTATCTCGTTCGGTACGCGCTTCATCACGATATGTCTGTAAAAGCGATTGCAGCGTCATGCTTCTCCCCAATGAAAAATACCTTCAACTATCGAATCTAAACCAATTCGTCAATGCCTCTTGTTCTACCCAAAAAACTTAAAAAAGCTTAAAATTGCTTGATTTTAAGACATTTCTTCTATGCTTAATTAAATCAACAAGAGAGAATCTTTTGATCTTTTTGAGTATCCCCCAAATCATATGATGCATTTATTGATGTCTATATCCCTATGGAAATAAACGGTAAGGCGTGATGATTTTGAAAATATTTTTTGCCTTTTGTTAAGAATACACAATAAAGTGCGCAATAATTTTAGGATTTAGCTTAAGAATGAGAGGAGGAAATGGATAGGACACCTGCGAACACACAAGATACCAAGGAAGAAACTCCACACACAAAACAGCGCATTTTACGAACGATCATGCATATAATTTCACTATAAATACGCAAAATATTAGTTGTGATATTCAAAATATTGATTTTTGAAATATTTCTTTGTCTTTTGTTCTTTCGTAGACTAATTATTCGCTTCTTATACTTTATAGCGGGTGGTTTTAGAATTCTTTTTTATATGTACAATATATTGATTTATAATGATAATATAGCATCATTCATATTAAATTAGAACTCTGAATAACGTAAGATTTTCTCATTTCAAATCTGTTTATCTTGAATCAATCAAAACCACCCGCTTGCACATCACAAGCGGAATGAGTGTGTGGAGAAAAACTGTACAAGAAATGACTAAAAATGGCTCTTATGAACCGTCTTAATGCAAGGTCTATCGCAACACCCACGAGCTGGCAAATATAATGATGGTGCCCGGCTTATTACTTCATAAGCGTAAAGATGGAGGTGCTCAATAGATTTACCATGAACAGCGTCGCAAAATAGGCTTGGATACCTTGAGAAATCTTTCTTTAAAACAAGAGTGTCAATGTGCAACACAATGGCGCTCTGTATCGGACTTGTAGCAGGAGGAAGAATACCATACCAACTAGACATACCATTGCTCATCACTAGCGCCATTATGTTCTTTAGCAACATAACTGCAGCTTGGTATTACGGTGTTCTCTTACTTCATCTCACACCTGCTGAATATGAGCTTATTCTTTTTCAATAAATGAAAGCCCTTTTCATTCATACATCATTCAACATAAGAAGCCATCCGCCTCTCAAACTTTTTGTCTTCCTCACCAAACTCATGAAATCAAACCCGCATCTCACGGTATTAGTTCTTAAGATCACGCCCCCTACCGAGTATCTGACGGCATCCTTACCCTAGAAACTCAAATGGCTTGTTTATCCTTCAGCTTCAAAATCATGAGATAAGGCAGAAAAAAGCGATGCCTTAAACAAAATATTCTAAAGAAAGCTAAGTTACTCGCATAAAGGAACAGAAAATGGCTGTGTCTTAGGTCACATTTTAAAACTTGAGCACGATCATAATTTATTTGCATAAACCTAAACACCTATAATTTGCACCACCCTCTGCAAAACTAAAAGTGAGAAATCCTCATAACCTCTTTTCCGAAAATCTTAAAAAGACTAAACGAAACCTCTTAAACTGCTCAACTATCTCGATATCAGTTCATTTTTTTGGAAGAACGGAGGTTTAAGCTGTTTTTGGCATCAACCTTCTTTTTTGTTCTTTTGTTTGTTAGCAAATATACTATTCACTTCCCCCGCCTCTTTTTAGATTAAATCTTAAGAATCGTCGCGCAGTATATTTCATTTGTTCTCCTCTTCACATCTCAGAAGACGAGAATTTTTAACAAAATTCAGTCTGCAAGCAATCTCATTCTAACGGGTTCCATTTAACTTCTCCTTAATAGGATTTACTTCCATAAGACTCGACAAGAAAGATTTAAAAATATTCATCATGCATTCTCAAAACATTTAATGCCTCAATAAGGCTTATATGCCTACCATATCTCACATGATAGGGTGCCCTATAAAACGTTCACCTCTAGTGGTACGCTCCACTTAATGAACAAAGCGTTTTCTAAAATAGAGCAGCAAATAATGCTAAACTTTTTCCATTCATGTTTCGCTTCATAAATGCTTCATCCAGTGGAAAGCATCACGAACAAACATGCCCCAATTGATAAAGCTTAATCGCGTGAAAGAGCGACAACAGGGTCAAGCCGTGAAGCTTGCCGCGCTGGAGAAAAGCCAAAACATATTCCTATGAGGGTTGAAAAAGTAAGAGACATAATGATCGATTCAATGGTATAGATAAGATGGATAGGTGCCTTAAACAGAAGAAACAAGCCACCGATAGAAAGCCCAAGCAAGATCCCCAAACCACCACCAATGACACAAACCAACACCGCTTCAATGAGAAACTGCTGCAAAATATCACTTTGGCGTGCACCAACTGCCATACGCACACCAATTTCATTGATCCGCTCAGAAACGGTGACCAGCATAATATTCATCACCCCAATACCACCTACAATCAGGGAAATCGCTGCAATTGAAGAAATTAAAAGTGTTAAGATATGTGTACTCTCCATGATACGTTCACGAAAGAATTCTGAATTTCTAATGAAAAAATCTTCTCCACCATGCCGCATAATGAGAAAACGTTTCACCATGTTTTCCGCTAAATGTGAATCGACATCATCAGCAATCCTAACAGTAATTGCACGAACTTCTGTTGTACCAAGAAAACGCGTTTGCACTGTTGTATAGGGCAAATAAAGCTGTAATGTATTTGATGCATTTCCATTTGCGTGATTTTGCGAATCAACAACACCAATAATACGCGCTGGAACATTACCCACATGCACCACTTTGCCAAGAGGGCTTTCATGGCTATGGGGAAAAAGAACAGACAATGCTTCTTTTTCAATCACGAGATCAACCGCCCGATCATGGACACTTTTTTGATCAAAAAACTGTCCTTTGAAAACTTTAAGCCCCTGTATCTGAAAGAATTGTTCTCCCACCCCCACAATGACAGCATTGACTTCAACTGCACCAAAACGCACTTTTGAGCTTGTTGAAATCTGAGGTGTTACACCAGAAACATAAGGTAACCCAGACAAGGCTTCTGCATCAGCTTCAACCAAACTGGTTATTTTTTCTGCTTGTGGATCAGAAAAACTTTTGCCAGGAAAAATGGTTAATGTATTAGCACCCAAACTTTTAAAATTTTCCAGAATTTTCTCTCGTGTACCATTCCCTAAAGCCACCATAGCAATAATCGCCCCAATACCGATAATCACCCCAAGCATTGTTAGAAAAGTCCGCATGCGATGTGCATTCATTGCCAACAGAGCCATCACAAACGCCTCACGGAATCGCTCAACAAAAGAACGAAAAAAGCCCAGTTTTTGTTGGCCTTTTAGATTTTGTTGTTCCTGAAGAGATTTTCCACCAACTTTTGTTTTTGCAACCCTTGACCGCTTATCAGCAATAATTTCCCCATCACTGATTTCGATAATACGCTCTGCTCTTTCAGCCACCTGCATATCATGGGTTACAATGATAATAGTACGTCCCTCTTGATGAAGTTCATCCAAAATATGCAATACTTCTTGCCCACTCTTTTTGTCCAATGCACCAGTTGGTTCATCTGCAAGAATGACCTCCGCATTATTCATGAGCGCCCGAGCAATAGAAACACGTTGTTGCTGACCACCGGACAGCTGATTTGGACGATGATTTATCCGATCACCCATGCCCAAACGTGTTAAAAGATCCTGTGCCCGCTGTTTCCTTGCTTCCACGGCACTTCCCGCATAAATAGCCGGAATTTCAACATTACCAAGAGCTGTCAATTCATTCAACAAATGGTAACGCTGAAAAATAAAACCAAAATGATTACGTCGCAAAGCCGACAATTCATCCGCAGAAAGGGAAGCTATTTCTTTACCAGAGATCCAATAACGGCCAGAAGTTGGGCGGTCAAGACAGCCTAAAATATTCATCAAGGTAGATTTACCTGAACCGGAAGCACCTACAATTGCCACCATTTCACCACGTTTAATGGTAAGATTGATGTTTTTCAAAACGGTAACAAACGCTTCGCCCGCAGGAAATTTGCGCACAATATTTTCCAAGACGAAGACAGCATCTGCTTGATTTGTGCTCATGCTTTAACTCTCGTCTTCGCTATGCATGTTAGAAGACTCGGGCATCAATCCATCAGACGAACTGGTGACGACGACATCACCCTCGTTAAGTCCTGAAATAATCTCTGCCATAACCTTATTATTCAACCCAACGCTCACCTGTTTAGTAACCAACTTATTTTCCCCCACCAAAACAGAAACCCATGCTTTACGCTCTCTTGTCTCATCGCGTAAAGCATTACTTGGAACCAACAAGACATTCTGTGCGCGCCCTAAGATAATATGAACTTGAGCAGTCATATAGGTTCGCAAAAAATTGTCCGCATTATCAACATGTAGAATTCCATTGTAATAGATAGCCGATGATATTAAAGCACTAGAACCACTCACCATACCAGGATTAATACTCACATCAGCACGAATTGTTTCAGGAGCCGGCTCTACTTTTTCTAAAACGCCTTCATAACGACGCTGTGAATTACCTAAAACTGTAAAATAAAGTGGTTGTCCAGCTCGGACTTTAAGAATATCTGCTTCTGAGATTTGCGCCTTAATCGTCATCTTTGATAAATCACCCAAAATAACAATTGTTGGCGCCGACTGAACCGCATTCACATTCTGCCCTTCTTCCACAACTGTTGCCAAAACCGTTCCCGCTGCAGGGGCAGTGATGCGTGTATAACCTAAATTAACCTCTGCACTCTCCACATCAATTTGTGCTTGCACAATCTGCTGACGAAGTTGTTCAATTTGCGCCTCGCGTATTTTCACCTGTGTCGCAGCCTCATCGAGGTTCGCCCGTGAAATCGCCCGTGTTTCAATCATTTTTTTCTGACGCTCTAAATTTTTCTGTGCAAGAGAAAGATAGGCTTCTTGTTCTACCAAACTCGCATAATAATGCGATAATGCTGCTTTTTTTCTTTTTAAATCATTTTCCTGATCTGTAGGATCAATTTCTGCCAAGAGATCGCCTTCTTTCACAACACTTCCAGGGGAAACATGCATTGACACCACACGCCCTGTTGCTCGCGCACCAACAGCCACCAACCGGTAAGGACGTACAAGACCAGAAGCTAAAACACTTTCCTCAATATCCCCACGTTTCACCACCGCTGTTATATAAGTTGGAGTAGATGTTCCAAAAAAAACAGAACGTAACCATAACAGCAAGAGAATGAGAAATATAGCAGTTAAAAAGAAGGAAAGTTTTTTGTGTTTTGTAATGAAATTTTTGAGTAAGTTTTTTTTCATTTCCCTACCTTTGCACGCGAACGAGGTGCATTATCAACGACTTCTGGACGCGATACATCAACAACGCCATCCCAGCCCCCCCCCAATGCTTTCATCAACGTGATATATTGCGTAACCAAAGAAACACGGCTATCTTTAAGCGCCATTTGTGCAGAATAATAAGAGCGATCAGCATTTAACAATTCAAGAAAACTAGTATTTCCATTCTCAAAAAGGTTCCGTGAAAGTTTTAAGGAATGAAGAGAAGCTTTATTCGCAACGATTAGCTTTTCTAAGCGTTGATGTTCCTTCGTTAATCTTACAAGCGCATTTTCTACATCTTCTAAAGCTTCCAACACAGCAGCTCGATAAGTAATAAAAGCTTGATCACGCTGCGCGCGCGCTACCGCAATAGAAGCCTCGACCTGACCTCCATTAAAAAGAGGAAAACGAAGACCAGGTCCAAAAGACCAGCCAATCGTTGAATTTTTCCATAATTGATCAATTGCCGTTGCTGCTGTCGAAATATTACCTGTTAAAGTAAGTGATGGATAACGATCTGCTTCACGTTGACCAATCCGTGCTGTCGCTTGCGCATATTGACGCTCTGCCCGTCGCAAATCTGGACGTGTTAACAAAATATCGGCTGGAATTCCTGCTGGTATCGGCCAGCGTGGTTGTGGAATCTTTGCATGCTTAGCATTTTTTTGTAAAAGATCCTTCAATGCCGTAGGCACACGACCAGTTAAGACAGAAAGGCGATGAACGCTCATTGCTAAATTCGCTTCCATCTGTGATATATCTGCTTCTGTATTTGCCATTTGTGCTTGCGCATTTGAAACATCAAGCTCAGAAACATCACCAGCTGTTAATCTAGCGCGCATCAGTTCATAAGTTTTACGTTGTGATACAGCAATTTGCCGCACAATAAACAACTTTTGTTGCCAGCCACGCATTTGCACATAATTTGTTGCCACATCTCCTAGTAATGTCACCATGGTAGCGCGCATATCTTCCACAGCCGCATCAAGGCCATAACGCGCCGCTTCAACCGCACGTTTATGCCCACCAAAAAAATCAAGCTCCCAGCTTGCATCAAAACCACTACTATACTGGTTGAACAATGCATCAGACTGTCCAGAACGACTACGGGTTCCTGAAATTGAATTGGACACATTTGGCAAAAGAGTTCCCACAACCTGTCCTAAACCCGCACGCGCCTCACGTACCCGAGCTTTGGCAACAGCAACATTATTATTTCCAGAAATCGCGTAATCCATTAACGCATCTAGAACAGGATCATTCAAATACCGCCACCATCCGGCAAGCGCAATGGGCTGCCCTGCAGTCTGTGCAGATTTTTCTCCCCAAACTGCTGGAACACGAAAAGATGTTTTCTGGTAATTAGGACCAACCATACATCCTGACAAAAGCAAACACAACAAGACACTAAAAAATAATCCACGAGAAGCGCCCCATTTGAGATTTCTGATATACATCCAGTCTCCCGCATTCTTTCAGAATCATTATTTAATATTAATACTTTATTTACCTCTTATTTCAAACTTGACGTGAAAAATCAAATACAGTTTGCACAGGAATATGATCTGAAGGACGTTCCCATCCGCGCGCATCACGAAAAATCGAAAGATCTACAACAAAAGGGGCTAAATCTTGAGAAGACCAAACATGGTCAAGCCGCCGCCCATAATCGGTAAATGCCCAATCGCGAGCACGATAACTCCACCATGTGTAAAGCTTGGTAGGAACAGGAATATGCAACCGCATCAGATCAACCCATCCACCTTGACAACACAAATCCTGTAAACGCTCGGTTTCAATGGGAGTATGGCTTACAACCTTCAACAATTGCTGATGAGACCAAACATCCTCTGCCAAAGGAGCAATATTTAAATCTCCCACCAAAAGAGAAGAAAGACCATCGCCTTGATCCGCACGAATGGAGGACATTCCTTCTAAAAAATCAAGCTTATGACGAAACTTTTCATTCACATCAGCATCAGGGATATCTCCCCCAGCAGGAACATAAAAATTATGAATCCGCAAGCTTCTCCCATGGGCTTCCACAATAACTGAGATATAACGGCAATCTTGGTTTTGACAAAAAAAACGTTTTTCTACCTTTTTAAAAGGCAAACGAGAAACAATAGCCACCCCGTTATAAGATTTTTGTCCACTCAATGCGATATGCTTATAACCCGCTGCTTCAAAAGCCTCCACTGGAAATAAAGCATCTGGACATTTTGTTTCCTGTAGACACAAAACATCTGTGGAAAAGAGTTCCAAATACTGAAAAACCTGTGCAAGACGCAAACGAATAGAATTAATATTCCAAGTCGCAATACGAAAGAACATTTGTTTTAATCCCAATGACGTAACACTCTTTCTTCATTTCTTCGAAGGAAGTGCAAACATCCCATTAGCGAACCGGACGTCTGTCCGCACATTCATAATCTGCACAGTAGTTTCCAAATTTTGTTGGTCAACAATTGTCCACTGTCGCAAAGCAGAGCCTTTAGAATCAAAAACCATCCTTATTTGCCCTGCCCCAATCGTTTTATCACGCAGAACAATCGTTACAGCCCCTGGATCTTCGCGAAATGCGAACAAGCGCCCAGAAGATACATCAATTTTATCATCCAACAAAAATTTCATTGGCGTTTGCGAAAGTTGTGAAAAGTTCCAAGTATTCAAAGCCCGATTGTTAATACCCACAAATTGGCCATCTGAAATAATCTGTAAAGGCATTTTTTTGTAAATGAAACGAATTTTCCCTGGGCGCTCTAAATAAAATGTCCCCTGAGACATTTTTCCCTTTGGACTAAACTGAATAAAATCACCTGTCATTGTTTTGATTGCCGCAAAGTGATTCACAACATTTTGCGCCTTTATCACTTTATTAGATGCTTGCGAAAAAACAGGAAAAGTTAAACACCAAAAGACAATAATTCCCACCAACCCAAAGACTCTTCTTTGCAGTAAAAAAGACGTTTTCATAAAAAATGCTCCCAAGCAATACTTAATTGACTTTATAATTCATAACTTAAGTGATCAACGACGAATAAATACCCTTCTTTATAAGATAAAGATATTGTTTGAAAAAAATATCAAAAGATTTTTAAAAGTATTCTTCTTCGACAGTCTCCAAAACTTTTCGCTTACCTATATCATTAGCTGGACTAATGGTGCCTTCTTCTTCCATCCTTTCGATCAATGTGGCGGCACGATTATAACCAATGCCTAAACAACATTGAATATAAGAAGTTGAAGCCTTACGATCACGAAGCATAATAGCAACAGCTTGACAATAGGAATCATCTGCTAAAGAAAAAGCTAAAGAAACATCCTTTTTTATTTCTTGCGGTATCGTTTCCAAATAACCAGTCTGCGTTTAAGTTTCCGAAATCATCAAATTTTCCTGCTTTTCTGCTGATTTTCTAAACGCATAATATATTCTTTCCCACCCCTAATCTATGAAGCAACATAAATTATAGTCAAGACATAATGGATTAAGGACTAAACATATTACTCGCGAACCTGAAAGCTCTTTTAAGTGTCAAAAATGCTTTTTTGACTTCCTTCCCACCCAAAAGAATAAAAATCTTCATCCGAACCACTCTGTAAACAGTTTGGAGTTTAGCAAATTTCACTTAGCTTCCCACCCCATATAATTCATTTATATTAAGACTCGACAGATCAGCCTTGCCCTAAATATTTAGAGCGCACTTAAAAAGACACTTAAATACCAAACCTTACATGCTTTTACCCCCTCTACACTCGCAATGACATTATTTTATACCAAGATATTGATTTATAACAATTTATCTTTTTAACTTAAATCATAACGCCAAATACAATAAGATTCTCTCATCACATACTCTCTCATATTAAATCAATTCAAATCATTTGCTTGCACATTACAAGCAAGGTTGGTGTATGGATAAAAGTTATATAAGATAAAGAATCCCCTTATAAGGAGTCTTAAGTACCAAGGAGCTATCGCAAATTGAGAGCTGGTATATGAAAATGCAGACTTTCTACGATACAATAGGATAAACACTTATTTTATAAGGTATTATAAAAAACAACTATAAAGATTTTTCAAAAGCGCTCTTCTTCAGCAGGCACTAAAATTTCTCGTTTCCCTGCGTGATTTGCTGGACTAATAATACCTTCTTCTTCCATCCTCTCAATCAATGTCGCAGCGCGGTTATAACCAATGCCTAAACGGCGTTGAATATAAGAGGTTGAAGCCTTACGATCACGAAGCACAATAGCAACAGCTTGACTATAGGGATCATCTTCTGAAGGAGAAGACAAAGAAACATCAGCACCATCCTCTTCAACTTCTTGCGTAATTGTTTCTAAATAATCAGGTCGTGCTTGCTCTTTGAGATGCGCAACAACCTGCTCCACTTCATCATCCGCAACAAAAGGCCCATGCACACGCTGAATACGTCCTCCTCCCATCATAAAGAGCATATCTCCTTGTCCCAATAATTGCTCGGCCCCCTGTTCGCCTAAAATTGTTCGGCTATCAATTTTTGAACTCACAGAAAAAGAAATACGTGTAGGAAAATTGGCTTTGATCGTCCCAGTAATAACATCGACGGAAGGACGCTGTGTCGCCATAATTACATGGATACCGGCAGCACGTGCCATTTGTGCTAAACGTTGAACCGCTCCTTCAATATCTTTACCAGCAACCATCATCAAATCAGCCATTTCATCAATAATGACAACAATATAGGGCATAGGACTAAAATCAAGTGTTTCCGTTTCATAAAGAGGCTCACCAGTCTCACGATCAAATCCAACTTGAATTGTCCGCACCATTGTCTCTCCCTGACTTGCAGCTTCCCTAAGACGTGCATTAAACCCATCAATATTACGAACGCCTAGTTTTGACATTTTACTATAGCGCTCTTCCATTTCACGAACAGCCCACTTTAAAGCAATCACGGCTTTTTTAGGATCCGTCACCACGGGTGTTAATAAATGGGGAATGCCATCGTAAACCGAAAGCTCAAGCATTTTCGGGTCCACCATAATGAGACGACATTGTTCAGGTGTCATACGATAAAGCAATGATAAAATCATTGTATTGATAGCAACAGACTTTCCCGATCCTGTTGTACCAGCAACCAAAAGATGGGGCATTTTTGCTAAATCTGCAACAACAGCTTCCCCCCCGATTGTCTTACCCAAAGCAAGTCCTAGCTTGGCTTTGCTGTCAATAAATTCTTGCGCCTGCAACATTTCTCGTAAATAAACCATCTCACGCTTTGCATTAGGCAGTTCTATTCCAATAACATTACGTCCTGGAACCACCGCAACACGCGCCGAAATCGCACGCATCGAGCGTGCAATATCATCTGCCAAACCAATGATACGGGAAGACTTAATGCCTGCAGCCGGTTCAAATTCATACAAAGTTACCACCGGTCCAGGACAAGCATCTATAATTTTTCCTTTGACCCCAAAATCTAACAAAACCCCTTCAAGCTCCTGAGAATTTGCTCTTAAAACAGCAGGAGAAAGTTTTGCATCCTTAACAGACGGTGGTGGAACCGAAAGATAATCTACAAGAGGAAGAACAAAACCACCCTTTGAAGAAGCTGTTAAAAACTTTCGATTTTTAACAGGAGAAACATAGGCTTTATTTTGATTTTCCTCACACTTTACTTTTTCACCTAAAAAAGTTGGCTCAATCCGATCAAATGGCTTTCCTTGCCCTTTACTCTGAAAACGCCTTTTGAAACAGAATAAACGAAAAAAACGCGCTTGTAAAAAATAAAAAAGATGCAAAAGAGCGCCACAAGTTGTCGCAAAAAAACCATGATTTTCACGATCCTCCTCTGCGGCATATTCCGTATCTTCTTCCAACTCAAAGACTGGATTAATGATTTCGTCTTTTGGAATGCTTTTTTCTTTTCTTTTCTTTGTTCGACGCCGCCATATCACATTACCAGCAAAAGCAGCGGTGAAAAAACCTAAAAGAATAAAAACAACACTGAAAAACACCGTGTAAGGAGGAGAAAGAAAAAGAGGAAAGACTGAAGAAGCAACACTTAAAACTTTATCTCCTAAAACCCCTCCCAATCCCATTGGCAATGGCCAATAAGTAAAAGAAGCAACAGGTGACATAAGGGCAAAAGCAATTAAAAAACAAATCGTTGATAGCACCCATAAAAAAAAGCGCAAAGTCAAATTGTAGATATTCTTTTGCGCCAACAAGAGAAAAGACCAAAATAACGGTGGCAACAAAACAGAAAGACTGGCCAAGCCAAAAAACTGCATAATAAAATCTGAAAAAATTGCCCCCATCCACCCCATAAGGTTTGTAACCTCATTTGTACTTGCATGGGTTAAAGATGGGTCCGCAACATTCCACGTCGCCAAAGCAAACACACAAAAAATAATAAAGCCCAAAAGCCCGAGCCCAATAAATACTCCTATCTGACGTAAAAACATCTCAATAAGACGCGAACCTTGAGAATTTCGCACTTCTAATGAATCATAAGGAGAAGAACCTCGGTGCATCTATCAATTCCAAATACAAAACTTTCATATTTTAAAGAGTTATAACTCCCTCTCTCTCTTAAAAAAGCATGAAGCTTAAACTCTGTGCCGATTTGTAAACAAATCGCCTGTAAACAATCTGACTTCTTATCTAGCGTGTTCTACCTCTAACCACTTTATATCATTCATATACCCACCACCCTAAGAGACAATCCTTCATAAGGCGCACAAAAAGCTCTCCCTGAATATTTATCACACGATCAACCAAAAAACACCTCATGTGTAAAGTGTTACATGGGTGCTATAAGCACCTTCCTAAACAAATAATATTTTTTACGCTACACCATGATAACGGCAAAATATGAATACTGTTTTAACCATCACGAATGACCACAATTTTTATCTATTTTTATCTATCATACTAACGAAATAGCCCCCTTCAGGACAAGCATACTGAAGTAACTCACACAACTTAAAAAATACACGACCATCTTTGTTTATTTTTAGTTTTCTTTTTTATCAACCAAGTGTAAAAAGAATTGAAGAAGATATTAAAAAAAGCTTATCCGATAAATCTGTAAGATGAATCACATAAATGATTAAGCAGAAAAACTCTGAAAAACCAATCTGTCATCAGATTGGCGCTAAAAAGAAACCTCGTTTTTGTAAAGCAGAGAGAAAAGTAAAGGTTAAGATATTTTAGGCAATGTAAAAAGATATTCTTTTTAAAAGAAAGCAAACTATAAACAATGGAAGAAGTATTGTGTGTTCTAATCGCAATAAAAACGTACAACCCAATAAAAAAATTAAATCTCATAAAACTAAACAATGTGATCTGCTCATTGCAGGGGGGGCAGCTGTCGGTTTAACCCTAGCGATAGCACTCAAGCAAACAGCCCCTAATCTGAAAATAAAAATCGTTGATGCTGCGCCACAAGGAGATACCCCTGCTTCTAACATACGAACCATTGCCCTTGCTGCTGCTTCTATTCGTATGTTAAAACAATTACAATGTTGGGAACCTATAAAACTCTATGCGCAACCCATTCATTCAATGATCATCACAGATACAAGCACAAATGATCCTGTCAAACCCACTCTTTTAACCTTTGAAGGCGACATTAACCCGGGTGAACCCTTTGCTGCTATGGTAGAGCATAGAGAACTCATCAACACTTTAAAAAAACGTGTCAAAGGTCTCAATATCCCTGTTATTACAAACACCCGTGTCATTGATTTTCATCAAGAAGATCAACATACAACCGTCACTTTAAATAATGAAGAGGTTTGGCAAACAAAATTGCTTATTGCAGCTGACGGAGCCCATTCGAAATTACGCCAAAAAGCTGGTCTGAAAAATTTTTCTCATCCCTATAAACAAACAGCAATCATCTGCACAGTTGAACATGAAAAACCCCATAATGGTCAAGCAATTCAACATTTTTTACCTGCTGGCCCTTTCGCTCTTCTCCCTCTCAAAGGCAACCGATCCGCTATTGTGTGGAATGAAGATCATAGAACTGCGCAATATTATCTCAAAGCTGATGCACTTATTTTTGAAACAGAACTCGAAAGACGCATTGGCCATCGATTAGGTAAACTCTCTTGGGATGGCGAACGTCAAGCTTTTCCTTTGAGCCTTTCTTTAACACGTCAATGCATTAAACCACGTTTTGCTCTTGTTGGCGATGCCGCCCATACCATCCACCCCATTGCAGGACAAGGACTCAATTTAGGATTACGCGATAGCGCTGCGCTGGCTGAAGTGATTATTGAAACAGCACGACTAGGTCTTGATATTGGCTCCCTCATAGCTTTAGAGCGCTATCAAAGCTGGAGACGTTTTGAAATTGTCCGTATGGCTTTAAGCAATGATTGGCTTAATAAACTCTTTTCTAATGATAACCTTCTTTTACGGATGCTCCGCGATACCGGCCTTGGAATCATTAATCAAGCACCAAAAATAAAAAAATACTTCATTCAAGAAGCTGCCGGACTCACTCCAAATGCCCCACGTCTTCTACACGGCTTCCCACTTTAAACAAAAATTCATACTATTTTATAACCTTTGCCTCCCTCCTTCAAAGAACAAAAAATTCCTATCTCATCTAATCTGTTTGCAAACCGGATTCCTGTCGAGTAATTTTCTCTTGCCTTCCTCCCCCCATATTTCACTCCACATAAGACTCGACAAGCAAGCTACATTTTAAGAATACTCACCATACACTGAAAAAAACATTTAATGTCTCAAAGAGGTTGCCTTATATCACCACACCTTTAAAGGAGCCATTTCACAGCATAATAAAATAAACAAGACATTTTAGCACACAACACTTTTCTTTATAAATAATAAATTCATTATTCTCATACTGAGTGAGAAATCTAAAGATCATAAAATACCCTTATTTCAAATCTCTCTCATGTTGAAGCAATCAAAATCATTCGCTTGCACATCACAAGCGAAAGTGTCGTATAAATAAAACAATTAAACAAAGCGACAAAAGCCTCCCTCTCTCAAGAACTAAGGACTTTAGCAATATTGGAGGCGAGTAAAGTATATAATGGCACCGGCTTATACTTTTTATTGAAGTAAAAATGGTGGTGTACAATGGATTTTATATGCTCATAGAGACTTTTACGTTATACTATTCACGAGAAGCGCTATAAAATAAGCTTAGTTGCATTGAAAAATTTTTCTTTTAAAAAAGCGCGTAAATTGGAAACATAAATGTATTCCGTTTGGGGCATTCTGCTTCTCAGACAAACTCTTTAACTTATTGTGGAATACCACACGACTTTAGAAAAAATATTCCAATATATAACAAAGTATTCCGTACTCTATACCATCACACACAATTGTAAAACCGCATATCATCCCCCTATTTCACACCATAAAAGAAGATAAACTGCAATAGAAATAATCCAATCCTTTTATTTTCAAATACGCTCTTTATTCATTATTCATAAACGCTCATAAATGAATTTTAATCACAAACGCTCAGAAATATGTCATAAATTCTATAAAACCCATAACAGCCATAGAAATTTTCCATTTTTCTACATACTCACTCATCTCAACTAAACGAACGATAAATAAAGTAAATGCCTCATATATAATCTCACAGAAAAAAGACCAAACAAAATCTATAACATCAGGCTTGTTCTACAGAACAGTATTTCAAAAATATAAGTATGCTAATTTATTAACATATTAATTGATAAAATTATCATTTTACATATTGAGTTAAAATCCCTATGCAATAAATTATTCTCATTTCGACCATTTTTGTAAATAATCAATAAAACTATTTATTTACATAAACTAAAAAGAGCAACGTTAATGAAACGATAAAAAGAAGTAAAATATCCCCCCTCTCTCTCATGCCAAAAGCAATTACAATATTCCAATCTGGCATCATCATTATGCTTGCCAGATTATAACAACAAGACCTTTTGCATTTAAATAAACTTTTTCACGCTCCCTATCATTGTATTTGGTAACTCAATACTTTAATATATTCGTTCAGTGTGTTTATACTATCAAATTACCCAAAAGAGCATACTTCTTGCATTTACATTCCTTAGTATTCCCTTATCTTGTAAATATCGCACACGTGTTACGTTACTTCGAGTTCATCAAGTGTATACCCATTCTCCAACCACTCTTTAATCCACTTAGGTCTACGTCCACGCCCATTCCATAATTCCCATTGGTTATTGGGATTTCTGTAATGGCGCTCTTTGCTCACAAGATCAGCGATATCAATTCCATGGGCATTAGCAATTTCAAGAATTTTTCGTCGCGCATTTTGCTTTTCCTTTGCTTGCCGTTTTTTTAATTCCACATCGATTTGTGTACGCATCTCTTGTAGTTCATCAAAATTCATATTTTTGAGATCATTCACCTTAATTACTCCCCTTGCAAAAAAGAATTTCTTTTTGCCATATTTTAAACACAATTATAGACAATTTCTGTCCATTTATTATCGAAATTAAAATTACGATACATATATCACTTTGACGGAGATGTGCTTTGAACCACAAAGAGCTGTTTATTGGTATATCAATTACCACCACTGCATCTTTTTTCAGTTCAATTGCTGGAACTACTAAATGCAGTGCTCAAGCGCCATCACACCTCTCTGACTCTTATGAATCAGTAGTCAAAAGTAAATATAAATCGTCACTCTATAAGTTATGGCAATACGCAACAAAGAACAAGCCCTCTCTGTATAATGATAGTGTAGTTCATTATGACAAGAAAACCTCCCCTCATACACAACGGCTTTTTACTTCGTATAAATTTTTTTTGAAAAGATTTTTGCAACTAGAGAATTATATAAAACAAGCAGCTTCAATACAGTATCAAAGATTATTATTTTTTAAAAGCAGCGCCTTTCTTCGTGATTCCAATAATATTGGTTGGCGTAATGTGCTCTATTTTATTCCACACTTTTATCTTGTTGGTTGGGTATTCGCATATATTAGAAATATTCTTAGAAGAGAACAAAGCAATAATCACAAAGAATATTCTAAGCTAAACAATCTCATTCTGCAAATTTATAAAATCAAAAAACAACGAGAAAATGTACTACAAAGAATTAGCATTTGTATTAATAAAATTCTTCATAATAAGGTGTATTGCTAATGATTGTTCCAGATTTCACATTTTTTGCTGCTGCATACATATCCAATACGCCTCCCATAACATTTTCAGTTATCGCCGAACAAGAAGCGCGGGACAATGTCTATGTAACAGATGATAAAGATAACTTCTTCTATCAATCATCTCAGTTTAAGGAAACAATCGCAACAGCTAAACAGAGTGAACATAATTTTAACATAATTTTAGGGCAAATTGATGTTGGGAATGTGAAATTGTTTTCTCTTTTTGATGCGTTTGATTTTTGCAGAAATATTACAGCTGTACAAAGCGCTTTAACTTACTGCTATGAACAAACAACATCAAAGTGCATCTTTGAAAAAGCGACTTTGCAGTCTGTGCTGAATTTTTACAATACAGAAAACTCAAACCACGCCCGTATGCAAAAAATTACTTCATATATTGGAGTAAAAGCTGCTGTACGAGGAAATGAGGGCTTGCAGGAGCCTATAAAGCTTAAAAAAGAAGAACCAGAACAGACAACTAAAGTAGATTCTCTTCCTCTCTCTTCAAAAGGAGAAGAAGATGCATTTACACATAAAGAAAGTAGCGTCCACGATGCTTTTTCAGCTGAAGATTTTTCTTCATCGAGAAGATCACTGAGTGATGACTGATATTTTCACGAAAATCCAGAATTTTGATAGGATATTATAATGAAAGGTAGATAAGAAAATGTTAAAGCTCTAATTAGTAAGATTGAACAAAATCTATTCTAATTGAGGGCAACGATAATGAAAATGATAGAACAAAACAGCGTTGATATAGCATTTAGTCAAAAAGCAGCACGTGAGATTACAGTCGTGATGCTTTCAGAAAGGGAATGGTATTTTACGTTTATTTCCGATGATCCAATCACCGGAAAGCCAAATAAATATACGTTACTTACACAAAGAGGAAAACTAAGAACTTGGGCTGATCCAAAATATCTTTTTAAGTTTCTTCATGAAAGAGGGGTCATTTGTGGGAGTTTTAATCTTAATCAGGATAAAGAACATGAAACAATTAAATATTCTTCACACAACAGCTCGTAATAAAATTGCTGCATTTTCTGCAGCTTTAACTGTGTTTTTTATGGGTAATTCAGCTCATGCACAAGCCCAAGCAGTAACTTTAAAAAATGCGGAGACAGCTCTAAAGGGGTTACAAGGCGATATTGAAAAAATTATACCTATTGCTGCTGCTATTATACTATTATGCTTAGCAATTGGTTATGCAGGACGCTACATCGGAAAAGACACATTTATACGGTGGGCAATCGGGATCGTTATCGCAGGTTCAGCAGCCCAACTTGTTACACTGCTATTTAAAACAACATAATAATGGCATTAATTATAAATTATAAAATACAATATGTTTGTTCATATAAAAATATTATCTAGATTTTAATTAAGAGTGAAATATGCAAAAATTAATTAGTATTCAATCGAAAAATAACAACAAAATCATCGCATTTTCTGCTGCTATGATTGCGTTCTTTATAAATAGTTCTGCTCATGCACAAGCCAAACCATCGGTTTTAACAAATGCATCGGACGCTCTAACAGCTTTACAGACAGATTTAAAAGTGATTATCCCTATCGCTGCTGCTGTTATACTTTTATGCTTAGCAATTGGTTACGCAGGCCGCTACATAGAAAAGGATACATTTGTACGCTGGGCAATTGGCGTTGTCGTCGCTGGCTCAGCAACCCAACTTGTTACTCTACTATTTAAAACAACAAACTAATAGCATTAATTATAAATACAATATGTTATTTAGAACTTTAATAAGAGTGAGATATGAAAAAATTAATTAATCTAAAACCGAAAAGTAACAACCAAATCATCGCATTTTCTGCAGCTATAACTGCGTTTTTTATGGATAGTTCTGCTTACGCCGCCAGCGCAAGCGTTTTAAAAAATGCAGAGACAGCTCTAACAGGCTTACAGACAGATTTAAAAGTGATTATCCCTATCGCTGCTGCCGTTATACTGTTGTGCTTAGCAATTGGTTATGCAGGACGCTACATCGGAAAAGACACATTTGTACGGTGGGCAATCGGTGTTGTCATCGCAGGTTCTGCAACCCAACTTGTTACTCTGCTATTTAAAACAACATAATAATGGTATCAATTATAAATACAATATGTTATCTAGAACTTTAATAAGAGTGAGATATGAAAAAATTAATTAATCTCAAACTGAAAAGTAACAACAAAATCATCGCATTTTCTGCAGCTATAACTGCGTTCTTTGTGAATAATTCTGCTTACGCCGCCAAAGCGAGCACTTTAACAAATGCAGAGAGCGCTTTAGAAGGTTTACAGGGCGATATTCAAAAAATTATACCTATTGCTGCTGCTATTATACTATTATGCTTAGCAATTGGTTATGCAGGACGCTACATCGGAAAAGACACATTTGTACGATGGGCAATCGGGGTCGTTATCGCAGGTTCAGCAACCCAACTTGTTACACTGCTATTTACAACACCATAATAATGGCATCAATTACAAATAATACAATACGATACGTTTATACGATAGGCAATCAGTATTATTATCGTGCCCTCTACAACCAAACTTACTGCAATATTATTGAAAGGTAATTCATGAATCAGTATAACACGTAATGTTTTTAATATCCATCGATTATAGGTGTGTACTAGTAATAATGTAGCCATACTGAAAAAAGGGATATTATTTATAGCAACTTTAATTAAAAGGGGATAAAGAATATGAAACAATCAAATACGTTTCAAGCGAAGACGTGCAACAGGATTAATGTTATTATCATCACTTCAATGATGTTGTTAATAATGCAATCTGCATATGCTCAGACGGAAACAGAGAGCTTGGATGCCTTCATAGGAATGCAATATGGATTAAGTGTACTTATTCCTATCGTTGCCCTCATTATTCTTTTATTACTTTTGCTTATTTATATATTTCGCATCATCGCAAGAGCTACATTTATACGATGGGCCTTCAGCGTCATTATTGCTGGTGCAGCCTTTTATATTAGCCACATATTATTTTACCTCTACTGACAAGAGCACCCCATGAAATCACAAGAACAAAAAGAATTCCCCCTATTCAAAGGAGCAACACGTGTTCCAACGATATGGGGTGTCCCCATGATGCCATTTATCGTTATGGTTATGGGGGTCGCTGTTATTGCTATGACAGTAAGTATCTTTTTGTGGATTATGGCACCTCCGTTATGGTTCATTATGGTGCAAATTACTAAAAACGATGATAAGGCGTTTCGTATCTGGTGGTTATGGATCGATACTAAATTTCGCAATCGCAACAAAGGTTTTTGGGGCGCATCAAGTTATAGTCCCTCTGATTATAGTAAAAGGAGATAAACATGACAGCTGTTGAAAGCAGCAAACGCCTTGCATCAGAGGCACCTGTAAGCCTGTTTCTGCCTTATTCACATCATATCACAGATACGATTATTTCTACTAAAAATGCGGAATATTTGTCAATTTGGAAAATTGACGGGCGTTCACATCAAAGCTCTTCAGAAGAAGATATTTTTCAATGGGTAAAAGAGCTTAACAATACTCTACGGGGTATTGCATCGGCCAATTTATCATTTTGGACGCATATTGTGCGCCGCCGTGTTTATGAATATCCTGATTCAACATTTGATCAAATGTTTTGCTATCAGCTTGATGAAAAATATCGACAAAGCTTTACTGGTTATAATTTGATGGTCAATGATTTATATCTGACTGTCATTTTTCAACCGATAGCGGATAAAATTATGTCGTTCTTTTCTAAGCATGAACGTGAAACGCTTGATCAAAAAAAGATGCGACAAGACACATGTATCAAAGAACTCAATGACATCAATCGTACTTTAGGCCAATCTTTAAACCGTTACGGTGCAGAACTTCTTGGTGCTTATGAAAAAAATGGGCATGTTTATTCTTCTGCACTTGAATTCCTTGGAATGCTTGTCAATGGTGAATATCGCCCTATGCCAATTTGCCATGACCGTTTTGCTGACTATATGTCTGTCAATCGACCTTTTTTCTCAAAATGGGGCGCTCTTGGTGAACTGCGAACAACCAGTGGAATGCGTCGATTTGGAATGCTGGAAATTAAAGAATATGATGCAACAACCAAACCAGGACAATTAAATGTTTTGTTGGAAAGTGACTTCGAGTTCGTATTGACGCAAAGCTTTTCAGTTCTCTCCCGACATGCTGCTAAAGATTATTTACAACGGCATCAGCGTAATCTTATTGATGCACGAGATGTGGCAACGAGCCAAATTGAACAAATTGACGAAGCACTAAACCAGCTTATCAGTGGGCATTTTGTCATGGGAGAACATCACTGCACATTGACGATCTATGGTGATACAATTCAACAAGTTCGCGACCATATGGCCAAAGCAAGTGCAGCATTACTAGACGTTGCGGTACTGCCCAAACCTGTAGACTTAGCAATAGAGGCTGGCTATTGGGCACAACTTCCTGGCAATTGGAAATGGAGACCGCGTCCTGCTCCGATTACATCATTGAATTTTTTATCATTTTCATCTTTTCATAATTTTATGTCAGGAAAACCCACTGGTAACCCATGGGGTCCAGCCGTCACAATTCTTAAAACAACCAGTAAAACACCGCTTTATTTCAACTTTCATGCCTCCAAACTTGAAGAAGACTCGACAGATAAACGTTTACTTGGTAATACCGCGCTTATCGGACAATCTGGTTCGGGTAAAACCGTGTTACTCGGCTTTTTGTTAGCACAAGCACAAAAATTTAAGCCGACAACTGTTGTTTTTGATAAAGATCGTGGCATGGAAATTGCCATTCGAGCGATGGGTGGAAAATATTTAACATTCAAGCCAGGCAGAAAAAGTGGTTTCAATCCTTTCCAACTCCCACCAACACAAGAAAATCTGATTTTTTTGAAACAATTTGTTAAAAAATTGGCAGAAGCTGGTGGTGAGGTCACGCATCACGACGAAGAAGAAATTAACAAAGCAGTTATGTCTGTTATGAGTGCTAACATTGACCGATCACTCCGTCGTTTGTCCTTTCTAGTACAATTTTTACCAAATCCACGTTTAAGTGATTATAATGCTCAGCCATCTGTTCATGCTCGCTTACTAAAATGGTGTGAAGGTGGTGATTATGGGTGGTTGTTTGATAATCCCCATGATGCTCTTGATCTCTCAACACATCAAATTTACGGCTTTGATATCACGGAATTCTTAGATAATTTTGAAACTCGCACTCCAGTGATGATGTATTTGCTTTACCGCACAGAAGGCATGATTAGCGGACAGCGATTTATGTATATCTTTGACGAGTTTTGGAAGCCTTTGCAAGATCCGTACTTTGAAGATTTAGCGAAAAATAAACAAAAGACTATCCGTAAACAAAATGGTATTTTTGTTTATGCAACACAAGAGCCTAGCGATGCCTTGGAAAGTAATATTGCCAAAACACTCATTCAACAGTGTGCAACTTACATTTTTCTAGCCAATCCCAAAGCAAATTATGAAGATTATACAAAAGGCTTTAAACTAACAGATGCCGAATTTGAACTCGTTAAAGGACTTGGTGAGTTTAGTCGCCAATTCCTCATTAAGCAAGGTGATCAATCTGCGCTTGCAGAACTGAATCTTGGTAAATTCCACCTGACACGCGATGGAAAAACCATCGAACACGACTTTAGTGACGAGCTCTTGGTGTTATCAGGAACGCCTGATAACGCAGAGTTAGCCGAAAGCATTATCGCAGAAGTTGGTGATGATCCAGCAATATGGTTGCCAATTTTCTTACAGCACGCAAAAAATGACAGGAGGGAAACATGAAAAAAAAGGTCATTTCAATAGTAGTTGTAATAACTTTAGGGATTTCAAACCCAGCGATGGCTTGGGTTTGGGGTGCTGGGGCGGCGGATTTGGGAGCATCAGTTCCAACGACGTGGCCCAATTTTTTTGGAAAGTCATCTTCAAATAGATCAAAGCCTAAAAAAACTCCACAGCAAAAGAAAGCGCCACCTGATGCCCAACTTCTCGATATGCTAAAAAAACAACTTGAGGAAACAAAAAAGATACACGAATCTATAACGGGAAGCCAAAAATTCGACACTAAAAAGCTTAAAAATGTACAAACAGATCACAGTAGCTTTTTTCTCAAAAATCCAGAGAATCTCTACAATAGAAATAAAACTTCTGCTCTATCTACATCACTTGAAAATATTTTAAAAGAAGAAGAAATTCCTGTCACTATCCATGAATCTAGCAGTTTTATCAACAAGCGCATCCAATATGCAGCCATCACTGATAAAGCCGTAAGTTTAAAAACTTTTCAAGAAGCAAACAATCGTTTTCAGCAAATTGAAGAACTATTAAAAGAAATCACGACAACAAAAGATCTAAAAAGTATTGCCGAGTTACAAGCACATATAATTGGAATGCTTGCTATGCTACAAAATGAAACAGCAAAACTACAAATGGTTACACATTTACGCAATGCTGAACATACACTTATCAAACAACAGAAAGATAAGCATAACATAAAAATTTTGAATAGTAAAAACACGAAAATGCCTACCATAAGATTTATTAGGTAAAGCTTTTATAATAACATTTTGTATATTATTTCCCTGTATGCTCGTAAAAAGAAAAAGTTAATGCGTAATACTCAATTTTCTCTCATAGATCAAAAAGGTCTACGAAGTTTAATTTTATCCTTAAAAAGTTCAACGAAAAATGCTTAAAAATCATATAAAAAGTTGAAAATTCTTTAAAGAGGAATTCCATGGACTTTACAGTGTTCACGCAACTTTTCAATAAAATTGATCAGATAACAAAAACATATGT
>NZ_JBHIRS010000005.1:0-129614 GCF_042197365.1 Bartonella sp. AA168HLJHH
AAGAAGGTGTTCACGGTATAGCCAACGAAAACACGACTATCAATCTCTATGGACCAGCCTTTAATGTTTTAGTTGCATCCGGTCTGTTAGGTTATGTGAGTGATGGCAAACAAACCATTGTTGGTTTTGATGGGCATAGATATGACTTTGTAAGCAGAATTATTGGCGGCAATGGCTATACTTATGAGACAATACCTGCTGGTAGTAACGTTTTGACAGAATGGTGGAGAGTGGTCATGAATCCCATAAGTCCCCATACTTGTCTTGGAGATGCGAGTCCAAAATGTCGCTATAATTATGGCTCATCCAATCGAGTGCAAAATAAGAAAAAATCTTGGTATTAGTTTTCAGGAAGATATTGTCGATTGTGATGACAACGATGCTGTTAAGCAGCGTATAGGATTGATCAATGGTTATTTGAAGTCAGTAGTGAAGGAAGGTTGGGTGGATATTACTGAAGGGAAGAGCCTTTTTGATGATTGTATAATAGAAAAATTTAATAGTGATCACGATACTGTCAGTGGTTTTGTAGATTATTGTTTACAAATTAAAGCAAATAACCTCTTTTTTTATTTACATGAGAGAAGTAAAGGGTTTCGTTGGTTTTTTTGTTTTAAAGTTCTTACAGAAGTTCGCAGGCATAGAAGCAAAAATGGAATAGTTTTTTTATTGGATGAGCCAGCAAATAATTTACATATTCATCCACAGAGAAAAATATTAAGCTCCTTACAAACGTTATCGAGCATAAAGGGCAATAAAGTAATTTATTCGACGCATTCCCCTTATCTTATTAACGACGATAATTTGGATAATTTGTTTACCGTACGTAATGAAGCAAATGATTTTGAAGCGCCTCGAATTGTTTGTGAAAGATTTCTGGAATTAACTACATCTACTGAAGAAACTGTGAGGGCTGTTGAGCCTATTGTTCACAAAACATGGATTACACACCTTGGAACAGGAGCTGATTGGATTATAAAAAAAATTTAATGGAGTTGCTGCTAATGCAAAGAAGGTAAATCACATTGCTGATTGCGTGAAACATATTATTGGTGGATAATTTTCTCAGTTTATGCCGTAAAGCTTATACCCTTACGCGTTTTATTTAAATGCTTACACCCTTTGGTAAAATTTTACGGAAACTTCGCATTGATCACTCCAAACGCCTCTTAGATATGGCTAAGAAATTAGACATATCTGTAGGATTTTTATCTTCTGTCGAGATTAGCAAAAAATCTGTTCCTGTAGGACTGGAGGAAAAGATCATAGAGCTTTATAGTTTAGATCAAGAGGTAGCAGAAATTTTGAAAAGAGAATCGGATTCTTATTGTAAAAGTTTCACTATAAAGTCTTCTGATACATTTAGATGTGAAGCTGTTGGTATGTTTGCTAGACTGATAAACATTATTTCACAAGAAGATTTAGAACTATTAAAAAATTGTTAGAGAAAGCTGGCAAAAAGAATGCGCTTTGTAAAGAAAAGAATAAAAATCATATTCCCCTAACTTTATTTAGGCATCCCTTATCTTTTAAAAATATATGAAGAATCAAAAACTTAATAGGAATATAAAGCTATATGGTGGGCGATGAGAGACTCGAACTCCCGACATCCTCGGTGTAAACGAGGCGCTCTACCAGCTGAGCTAATCGCCCAATGCAATGATCAGCCATTGAATGGAGAATCTTTAAGGAAAAATTTTTCTAAACGCAAGAATAAAGATGGTATTTGATAATTTTTTTTAAAAATGCATAATCCTTCTTGACATAAACGCATGAACCCCTTACACGACCGCTTGTACCAAATTAAATTGGTTCGAAAAAATGCGCGGGTGTAGCTCAGTTGGTTAGAGTGCTGGCCTGTCACGCCGGAGGTCGCGGGTTCGAGCCCCGTCACTCGCGCCATTTCGTGATTCCTTATGAAATTTCCTTTTTAAAATATCCATATGCTATGAGTGATGTGGTGGAGTGTTTGATTGGGAATAAATATGTTTTTTCTTTCTTTTTATATGGTTTATAAGAATAGGGCTTGCGTCTTTCTTTGCTCTGCGTTACCTATGCCGATAAGAAAAGTATCGCTCTGTATGCCTTTGAAGCAGTATGAATAGAGTTAATAGAGCGATTGTTAAATTTGTCTGTTTGGTCTCGCAATATTGAATCATTGTGTTAAACTCAGGCATTTCGTTACGATGGAAGAGGGTTATGGCTTATTTATTGAGCTCTTATTTGCCAGTCTTGATTTTCATTATTGTGTCAGCGGTTATTGCTGGAGTTTTGTTGATTACACCTTACATTGTAGCATATCGTTCCCCCGATCCTGAAAAATTATCGGCTTATGAATGTGGGTTTAATTCATTTAGTGATGCACGCATGAAGTTTGATATTCGTTTCTATTTGGTGTCAATTTTATTTATTATTTTTGATCTTGAAGTTGCATTTCTTTTTCCTTGGGCTGTTTCATTCGAATCAATAGGTATGTTTGGCTTTTGGTCGATGATTGTGTTTTTAGCGATTTTGACTATTGGATTTATATATGAATGGAAAAAAGGAGCCCTTGAATGGAATTAATATCTAATAATTCAACGATTGAGGCTCCAAAACCAAAAGGAATCATTGATCCAAATACTGGTGGGCTGATAGGATCTGACGATAAGTTTTTTCGTGATATCAATGCTGAATTATCAGATAAGGGGTTTTTAGTTACCTCGGCAGATGCTTTGATTACTTGGGCACGTACCGGTTCTTTAATGTGGATGAGTTTTGGTTTGGCTTGTTGTGCTATCGAAATGATGCAATGCTCAATGCCTCATTATGATAATGAGCGTTTTGGATATGCACCACGAGCTTCACCCCGCCAGTCAGATGTGATGGTGGTGGCAGGTACTCTAACAAATAAGATGGCTCCTGCTTTAAGAAAAGTGTACGATCAGATGCCAGAGCCACGTTATGTGATTTCTATGGGATCATGTGCAAACGGTGGGGGATATTATCATTATTCCTATTCAGTAGTGCGGGGATGTGATCGTATCGTGCCTGTCGATATATATGTCCCAGGGTGTCCACCTACAGCAGAGGCATTATTATACGGCATATTGTTGCTACAGAAAAAAATCCGTCGTACCGGATCCATAGAGCGATAGAGAGTTTTCTTGTCATGGTGGATGAAACATTGGTTGAGCTTGCTGCTTATTTGGAAAACAAATTAAAAAATAAGCTTGAAGAGACTGTTCTTGCTTTTGGTGAATTGACCATTGTGGCACGTCTTGATGCAATTATCGATGTCTTAATGTTTGTTCGTGATGATTCTCGCTGTCAATTTATTAATCTTACAGACATTAGTGGTGTGGATTATCCTTTTCGCGATAAGCGCTTTGATGTTTCTTACCAATTGTTATCTCCTCGTGAGAATTTACGCTTACGTGTAAAAGTTCGTACGGATGAAAATACTCCTGTTGCTTCAGCTTGTACGGTTTATCCTGGCGCAGAGTGGTATGAACGTGAAACGTATGATATGTATGGGGTTTTATTTTCAGGACACCCGGATTTGAGACGGATTTTAACAGATTATGGGTTTGAAGGATATCCTTTACGCAAAGACTTTCCTGTGACAGGATTTGTTGAATGCCGTTATGATAATGAAGCAAAGAGGGTGATTTATGAGCCTGTTGTTTTGCGTCAAGAGATGCGTAATTTTGATTTTCTTTCTCCTTGGGAAGGAGGACAGTATACTTTGCCATGTGATGGGAAAGCAGATGAAAAAAAATAATATTGGTTTTGATAAGGCATTATATTAGAGTACTGTATTTCTTAAATAATTAAATATTTTTTAGCGTGATAGATTTTTTGATATTTGATATGAAGTTTTTTAAAAAGCAAGGGGTTGATTGTGGCTGAGGTCAATGTTCGAAACTTTAATATCAATTTTGGTCCGCAGCATCCTGCCGCGCATGGGGTTTTGCGCATGGTTCTGGAGCTGGACGGTGAAGTTGTTGAGCGTGTAGATCCACATATTGGGTTGTTGCATCGCGGTACTGAAAAATTAATGGAAACAAAGACTTATCTCCAAGCTGGTCCTTATCTAGATCGTTTGGATTATGTTGCTCCTATGAATCAGGAACATGCTTTTGTTCTTGCTATTGAAAAGTTATTAGATATAAAAGTTCCTAAAAGAGGGCAATTAATACGTGTTTTGTTTTCTGAAATTGGGCGTATTCTTAATCATTTGCTTAATGTAACGACACAGGCAATGGATGTTGGTGCTTTAACACCACCGCTTTGGGGATTTGAGCAACGTGAAAGATTGATGATTTTTTATGAGCGTGCCTGTGGTGCTCGTCTTCATGCAAATTATTTTCGTCCTGGTGGCGTGCATCAAGATTTACCAGAATCTTTAGTTGAGGATATTGGTGATTTTATTGATCCATTTCTTGTTTCTCTCGGAAAACTTGATGCGCTTGTGACCCCAAATCGGATTTTTAAGCAGCGTAATGTGGATATTGGCGTTGTAAGTATTGATGAAGCTTGGGCACGCGGTTTTTCTGGGGTTATGATTCGTGGAGCTGGTGTTCCATGGGATTTGCGTAAAAGTCAGCCTTATGAATGTTACGATGAAATGGAATTCGATATTCCTATAGGTAAAAATAGCGATTGTTATGATCGCTATCTTATTCGTATGGAAGAAATGCGTCAATCAGCGAAAATTATGCGCCAATGTGTGGAACGTTTACTGAGTACTGAAAAAAATGGACCGGTTTCGAGCTTGGATCGCAAAATTGTACCACCGACGCGGAGTGAAATGAAAAGCTCGATGGAAGCACTGATTCATCACTTTAAACTCTATACGGAAGGTTTTCATACACCTCCTGGAGAAGTATATGTTGCTGTGGAAGCTCCGAAGGGTGAGTTTGGTGTTTATCTTGTTTCTGATGGAACCAATAAGCCTTATCGTGTCAAGTTGCGTGCTCCTGGGTTTGCTCATCTCCAAGCTATGGATTTTTTAACCAGAGGTCATATGTTAGCAGATGCTACAGCTATTTTGGGTTCGATTGATATTGTTTTTGGGGAGGTTGATCGCTAATGTCCGTACGCCGTCTTGCAGATGATGTTTATCAGCCCGCTGAGTTTTCTTTTACAAAAGAAAATCAGATATGGGTAAAAAATACCATAAAAAAATATCCTGCAGGGCGTGAGCAGTCTGCTGTAATTCCATTATTAATGCGTGCTCAAGAGCAAGATGGTTGGGTGACACGTGCAGCGATTGAGCATATTGCTCAGATTCTTTCCATGGCTTATATCCGTGTCTTAGAAGTTGCTACTTTTTATACTCAGTTTCAGCTTAAGCCTGTTGGAACAAAAGCGCATATTCAAGTTTGTGGTACAACGCCTTGTATGTTACGTGGTTCTGACGAATTGATTAAAGTTTGTCAGAAAAAAATTCATCATGAACCTTTTGCGACCAATCAGGATGGAACCTTATCATGGGAAGAGGTGGAGTGTCTTGGTGCTTGTGTGAATGCTCCGATGGTTATGATTTTTAAAGATACTTATGAAGATCTTACAGCTGAACGCCTTGAAGAAATTATTGATGCATTTGAAGCAGGTAAGGGTTCTGAGATAGCGGTTGGTCCGCAAAATAGTCGTAAATCGTCGGAACCGATTAGTGGTTTAACTTCTCTTATTGATGATGAGAAAGAAAAAAAGATCTCTCAAGTCTTCACCAAAAAAGGATAAGGAAAGAATGGGGAACATAATTAAGTATTTTTCTTGAGAAAATATTTTATTATTCTACCCATGACGGCAACATTTAACGAAAAGTAAGAAGTCTTGAAAAGATATTTAAAAACTGCATTTGAGGAAAAGCGGAAAATGCTATGGGTAATAGAAAAAAAGGTGGGGTATGCTAGCTGATAAAGATCGTATCTTCACCAATATTTATGGTTTAAAAGACAAATCATTAAAGGCTGCGATGTTGCGTGGGCATTGGAATGGTCTGAAAGAAATGATTGACAAAGGTCGTGATTGGGTCATTGATGAAGTGAAGGCATCGGGTTTACGCGGTCGTGGTGGTGCTGGTTTTCCTACTGGAATGAAGTGGTCCTTTATGCCAAAGCAGAATGATGGGCGTCCTCATTATTTGGTTGTCAATGCCGATGAATCTGAACCTGGAACTTGTAAAGACCGTGATATTTTACGTCATGACCCCCACACTTTGATTGAAGGATGTGCAATCGCTACTTTTGCTATGGGAGCCAATGTTGCTTTTATTTATATTCGTGGTGAATATATTCGTGAACGTGAAGCGCTTCAAGCTGCCGTTGATGAATGCTATGATGCGGGTTTACTTGGTAAAAAAACGAAATATGGGCATGCTTGTGATATTGTTATTCATCATGGAGCTGGTGCTTATATTTGTGGTGAAGAAACGGCTCTTCTTGAAAGTCTTGAGGGAAAAAAGGGACAACCTCGGCTTAAACCACCATTTCCTGCCAATATGGGGATTTATGGCTGTCCAACAACAGTAAATAATGTAGAGTCTATTGCCGTTGTTCCAACGATTTTGCGGCGGGGTGCTTCGTGGTTTTCATCAATCGGACGAGCAAATAATGTTGGAACGAAATTATTTATGGTTTCAGGGCATGTTAATGCACCTTGTACATTTGAAGACGCTCTTGGTGTTTCATTCCGTGAATTAATTGAAAAACATACGGGTGGTGTTCGTGGTGGATGGAATAATCTTTTAGCAGTTATTCCAGGGGGGGCTTCTTGTCCAGTCGTTCGTGGTGAGGATATGATCGATGCGATCATGGATTTTGATGGGATGAGAGATGTCGGGTCTTCTTTTGGCACAGGGGGAATGATTGTTATGGATAAATCAACCGATATTATCAAGGCAATTTGGCGTATAGCTGCTTTTTTCAAGCACGAGAGTTGTGGTCAGTGTACACCGTGTCGTGAGGGGACGGGATGGATGATGCGTCTTTTAGGGCGTATGGTTGAGGGAAGAGCGCAAAAACGCGAGATTGATCTTTTGTTTGAAGTGTCTAAACAGGTTGAAGGACACACTATTTGTGCGCTTGGTGATGCTGCCGCATGGCCTGTACAGGGGTTGATACGTAATTTTCGTCCGGAAATCGAGCGTAGAATTGATGAATACACGCGAAATGTAGTCCAAAGCAAAAATATTGCTTTAGAAGCGGTTTAATAAAGGATTTTGTTTTAAGAGCAACCGAATGCAAATTTTAAGTGGGTTATCCGCAGGTTGGATGGGTGATGATAAATATCAAAGTTGATGGCAAAGAGATTGAAGTTCCTGATTACTACACTTTGCTTCAGGCTGCTGAGGCGGCTGGGGCAGAAATTCCACGTTTTTGTTTTCATGAATCTTTGTCAATTGCTGGAAATTGTCGTATGTGTTTAGTTGAGGTTAAGGGTGGTCCATCAAAACCTCAGGCTTCTTGTGCTATGGGGGTTCGTGATTTACGATTGGGGCCTAACGGTGAGGCACCTGAGATTTTTACCAATACACCGATGGTAAAAAAAGCACGTGAAGGTGTTATGGAATTTCTTCTCATTAATCATCCTTTGGATTGTCCAGTGTGTGATCAAGGGGGAGAGTGTGATCTTCAAGATCAAGCAATGCTTTATGGACGAGATTGTTCTCGTTATACAGAAAATAAACGTGCTGTAGAAGATAAATATATTGGACCTCTCGTCAAAACTGTTATGACACGGTGTATTCATTGTACACGGTGTGTTCGTTTTACAACGGAAGTTGCAGGTATTTCTGAGCTTGGTTTGATCGGTCGTGGTGAAGATGCTGAAATTACGACGTATCTTGAAAAAGCTATGACATCTGAATTACAGGGAAATGTTATTGATCTTTGTCCAGTGGGAGCTCTAACTTCAAAACCTTATGCGTTTCATGCCCGTCCGTGGGAATTGGTAAAAACGGAATCGATTGATGTGATGGATGCGCTTGGTAGTGCTATCCGTATTGATAGCCGCGGCCGTGAAGTTATGCGGATTATGCCGCGTACGAATGAAGATGTAAATGAGGAATGGATTTCTGATAAAACGCGTTTTATTTGGGATGGATTACGGACTCAGCGGCTTGATAAGCCATATGTACGCAAAGATGGAAAGCTTCAACCTGTCAGTTGGACAGAAGCTTTTGCAAAAATTAAAATGGTAATCTCTAAAATTTTTCCAGAAAAAATTGGAGCCATTGCGGGGGATCTTGCTTCTGTTGAAGAAATGTATGCCCTTAAAGCATTATTGAGTTCTTTGGGCTCAACGCTTTTTGATTGTCGTCAAAGAGGGGGGGCTTTATCGCCAGAGTTTGGGCGCTCGAGTTATATTTTTAATCCTACAATTGTAGGTATTGAACAGGCTGATGCACTGCTTATTGTGGGATCTAATCCACGTCATGAAGCAGCTGTTTTAAATGCGCGTATTTTAAAGCGCCAACGGATGGGCAATTTTCCTATTGCATTAATTGGAGAGAAAGTCGATTTACGTTATCCTTATTCTTACCTTGGATCTGGGAGTGATACATTAACGACACTTATTCGTGGAGAGGATGTTTTTTTTAATGTCTTAAAAGAAGCGAAGAGGCCCCTTATTCTTATCGGAGAGGGAGCGGTTTCAGGAAGTGAAGGTTTATCGGTTTTAAAAAGTCTTGCTAAATTAGCTGATAATATAGGTGCTCTTAGTGAGACATGGAATGGGTTTGGGGTTCTTCATAATGCAGCATCGATTGTTGGAGGGTTGGACATAGGCTTTACTTCTAAGCTTGGGGTTGCAAATATACTTAAAACCTGTGAAGTTCTATTTTTGCTTGGTGCTGATGAAGTAGAATTAGCCAATACAAAAGCTTTTACAGTTTATATTGGGAGCCATGGTGATAATGGTGCACATGCTGCTGACGTTATTTTGCCTGCATCTGCTTACACTGAAAAATCAGGGCTTTATGTGAATACAGAAGGACGTGTTCAAATGACAAATCGGGCTGGTTTTGCTCCAGGTGAAGCAAAAGAAGATTGGGCTATTTTGCGTGCTTTATCGGATATTTTAGGACAAAAGCTCCCTTTTGATTCTCTTTCTCAATTAAGGCAATGCTTGTTTAATGATTATCCACACCTTTGTGCTGTTGATGATATAGTGCCTTCTGATATAAGTGATCTTAAGGCGCTTGGTTCAAAAATGGTTTCTCTCGAGAGTCAAGCATTTACTTCTATGGTTAAAGATTTTTATTTAACAAATCCGATAGCACGTGCTTCTGCTGTTATGGCTGAATGTTCATCTCTTGCAAAAAAACGTGCTATACAAACAGTAAAGTAAGGGCAAAGGAAAAGGAATAATGATGTATGATTTCTTTATGACTTGGCTGTTGCCATTACTCATTATAATCGGAAAAACACTTCTTCTTTTGGTCGTTCTTTTGGTCTTAGTTGCTTATCTTCTTTATGCCGATAGAAAAATTTGGGCAGCGGTACAATTGCGTCGTGGACCAAACGTTGTTGGACCATGGGGTTTGTTACAGTCTTTTGCAGATTTAATTAAATTTGTTGTGAAAGAACCTATTATCCCAGCAGGTGCAAATAAGGGGGTTTTTCTTTTGGCTCCTTTTGTTTCAGCGACACTTGCTTTATCAACTTGGGCTGTTATTCCTGTCAATGAGGGCTGGGAGGTTGCAAAGATTAATGTTGGCTTGCTTTATATTTTAGCCATTTCATCTCTTGAAGTTTATGGTGTTATTATGGGGGGATGGGCATCAAATTCAAAATATCCTTTCTTAGGAGCTCTTCGTTCGGCGGCACAAATGGTTTCTTATGAAGTTTCCATTGGTTTTGTGCTTGTGACTGTCATTTTAATAAGTGGTTCGTTAGATCTCACAACAATTGTTTTTAAACAAACGCACGGGCTTGGTACAACTCTTGGTCTTCCTTTTAACAGTTTTCTCGATTGGAATTGGTTGGTCCTTTTTCCAATGTTTATTATATTTTTTATTTCTGCGCTTGCAGAGACAAACCGTCCTCCATTCGATTTGGTGGAAGCAGAATCTGAACTTGTTGCTGGTCATATGGTAGAATATTCTTCAACGCCTTACATGCTCTTCTTTCTAGGTGAATATGTTGCGATTGTTTTAATGTGCGCATTAACAACCATTCTATTTTTAGGCGGTTGGCTGCCTCCCTTAGATGTTTGGTGGCTTAATTGGGTTCCTGGTATCATTTGGTTTGTTTTAAAAGTCTGTTTTGTATTTTTTTGGTTTGCTATGGTCAAAGCATTTGTTCCACGTTATCGCTATGATCAGCTCATGCGGCTTGGTTGGAAGGTTTTTCTTCCTCTCTCACTAACAATGGTTGTGATAACTGCTGCTTTTTTAAAGTTTACGGATTTCGTTTAAGAGGAGATTTTACGATGTCAGGTTTTATTCAGGCGGCAAAGTCACTTCTTCTATTGGAATTTGTGAGTGCTTTTTTCTTAGCTATGCGTCAATTTTTTTCACCAAAACCCACGATTAATTATCCTTATGAAAAAGGTTTTGTATCTCAGCGTTTTCGCGGTGAGCATGCATTGCGTCGCTATCCAAATGGTGAAGAACGGTGTATTGCTTGTAAATTATGTGAAGCGATTTGTCCTGCTCAAGCGATTACAATTGAAGCTGGGCCACGGCGCAATGATGGTACACGTAGAACTGTCCGTTATGATATAGACATGGTTAAATGTATTTACTGTGGTTTTTGTCAAGAAGCCTGTCCGGTTGAAGCTATTGTCGAAGGTCCAAATTTTGAGTTTGCGACGGAAACACGTGAAGAACTTTATTATGATAAAGAAAAACTTTTATTGAATGGAGATCGCTGGGAGCGAGAAATTGCTCGAAATATATTGATGGATGCGCCTTATCGTTAAGTGTATCGTTAAATGAGGTGTCGGATATTTTTCCGATAAATTGTAATCTGGTATGAAGTTTATACCAATTGTTTGAATAATTAAGGAGAAGCCTATGCTAACAGATCTAGCGGCGGCATTTTTCTATTTGTTTGCTTTTATTATGCTAACAAGTGCAGTTATTGTTATTACAGCACGCAATCCAGTGCATTCTGTTTTGTTTTTAATCCTCGCATTTTTTAATGCAGCAGCTTTGTTTTTACTTGCAGGAGCAGAGTTTTTGGGGCTTATTCTGCTTGTTGTTTATGTTGGAGCTGTCGCTGTTTTATTTTTATTTGTCGTTATGATGCTTGATGTTGATTTTGCTGAGTTAAAGAGTGGAACTCTTCGGTATGCTCCGATTGGGGCTCTTATTGGCATTATTATCGCTGTAGAATTGATTGTTGTTTTTATGAGTAGCTATTTTTCTCCAGTCTTGAGAACGCATGTTACGCAACCAATGCCAGATTTAGCGCAGCGAACAAATACACAAGCATTAGGTGATATTCTCTATACGGATTATGTTTTCTATTTTCAAATTGCTGGAATGATTTTATTGGTTGCAATGATTGGAGCTATTGTTTTAACACTTCGTCATAAATTAGGAGTAAAGCGGCAATCTATTGCGGAGCAAGTTTCTAGAACGGTAGAAAGTGCCATTGAAATCAAACAAGTTGAATCAGGCAAAGGTATGTAAGGGGGGCTATGTAGATGTATATTGATATTACACATTATCTCACTGTTTCTGCTTTGATGTTTACAATTGGTATTGCTGGAATTTTTCTCAACAGAAAAAATGTGATTATTATCTTGATGTCCATTGAGCTTATATTGCTTTCAGTTAATCTCAATTTTGTTGCATTTTCAGCATTTCTTCATGATCTCGTTGGTCAGGTATTCGCTTTATTTGTCTTAACCGTAGCAGCTGCTGAAGCTGCCATTGGTTTAGCAATTCTGGTCGTTTTTTTCCGTAATCGTGGTTCCATTGCGGTTGAAGATGTTAATGTAATGAAAGGCTAACCAGTGATGTATTATACGATTGTCTTTCTTCCGCTTTTGGGTTTTTTAATTGCTGCACTAGGTGGAAAAACGATAGGAGATCGTGCGAGTGAATTGATAACATGTAGCTTTATGGTTGTTGTTGCCATATTATCGTGGATAGCATTTTTCAGTATTGCACTTGGTCATATTCCAGCGATTGATGTATTGGTATTACATTGGATGACTGTTGGTGACTTAAGCTTTAATTGGGCTTTACATGTTGATACATTAACAGCTGTCATGCTTATTGTTGTAAACAGTGTTTCGGCATTGGTGCATATTTATTCAATTGGTTATATGCACCATGACCCTTCAAGGTCTCGTTTTTTTTCTTATCTTTCTTTGTTTACATTTATGATGCTTATGTTGGTCACATCCAATAATTTGATTCAGATGTTTTTTGGATGGGAAGGTGTCGGACTTGCTTCTTATTTACTCATTGGTTTTTGGTTTCAGCGCGATTCTGCTAATAAGGCCGCAATGAAAGCTTTTGTAGTTAACCGTGTTGGAGACTTTGGTTTTCTCTTAGGAATCTTTAGTATTTTTGTTTTGTTCCAATCGGTTGATTTTGCCTCTATTTTTGCAAAAGCTGCCGACAAGAGCTTTATACAAAATATGACATTTTTAGATTGGCAATTTGATGGGCAGACGGCAATTACCATTACATGTCTTTTATTATTTATTGGTGCGATGGGAAAATCCGCACAATTTCTTTTACATACTTGGCTGCCTGATGCAATGGAAGGACCAACCCCTGTATCAGCGCTTATTCATGCCGCTACAATGGTAACGGCTGGTGTTTTTATGGTTGCGCGTATGTCGCCAATTTTTGAACTTTCTTCAACTGCTTTGACCGTGATTATTATTGTTGGTGCAACAACAGCGTTTTTTGCAGCAACTGTGGGGTTGGTGCAGAACGATATTAAGCGTGTTATTGCTTATTCTACATGCTCTCAACTTGGTTATATGTTTGTGGCATTAGGTGTTGGAGCTTATGGCGCTGCTGTCTTTCATCTTTTTACGCATGCTTTTTTTAAAGCCTTATTGTTTCTTGGTGCAGGTTCTGTGATTCATGCTGTATCTGATGAACAAGATATGCGAAAAATGGGTGGGTTACGCAAACATATAAAGGTCACCTATTGGATGATGATGGTCGGGACCATTGCCTTGACCGGTGTTGGAATTCCAGGAACACTTTTCGGGACTGCAGGTTTTTTCTCAAAAGATGCGATTATAGAGTCTGCTTTTGCATCTCATAATATTGCTTCAGGATATGCTTTTTATCTTCTTGTTTTTGCTGCCTTTTTAACAAGTTTCTATTCATGGCGACTTATCTTTATGACATTCCATGGTAAACCACGGGCAACAGTTGATGTGATGCATCATGTTCATGAATCGCCTCCAGTTATGTTGATTCCACTCTTTCTTTTATCTATTGGAGCAATATTTTCTGGTGTCGTTTTCCAACCTTACTTTTTTGGTGACTTGTATAATGCTTTTTGGAAGGGAGCATTATTTACAAGCAGCCATAATCATATTCTTCATGATGCTCACCATGTTTTTAATTGGGTAAAATGGTCGCCTTTTATAGCAATGATTCTTGGGTTTATGTTGGCTTATTTATTTTATATTGTGGCTCCCTCTCTTCCCAAGAAAATGGCGCGTATTATGCCAGGAGTGTATCACTTTCTTTACCAAAAGTGGTATTTCGATCAATTATATAACTTTTTATTTGTTCGTCCTACCTTTAGAATTGGTTCTTTTCTTTGGAAAGTGGGAGACGGTAAGATTATTGATGGTCTAGGTCCCAATGGTATTGCAGCGCGTGTTGTTGATATTACAAATAGAGTTGTTCGAATGCAAACAGGCTATCTTTACCACTATGCATTTGCAATGCTTATCGGCGTTGCATTGCTCATTACATGGATGATGATCGGGGGCGTAAACTAATGACCGATTGGCCTATTCTTTCTACGGTTACATTTTTGCCGCTTGTTGGTGTTCTTCTGATTTTGTTTATCAAAGATGATAGTGAAGTAGCACGCCATAATATACGTAATGTCGCATTTTTTACGACTCTATTTGTTTTTATTATTTCTTTAATTATTTGGATAGGATTTGATTCTAGCAACCAAAATTTTCAAATGGTTGAAAAATCCAGTTGGTTAGGGGGGGGTATTAGCTATCATATGGGGGTCGATGGTATTTCTATTCTTTTTGTTGTTCTCTCGGCTTTTCTTTTGCCTTTCTGTATTTTAGCAAGTTGGGAGAATGTTAAAGAAAGATTAAAAGCCTATATGATTGCGTTTCTTCTTCTAGAAGTTGCGATTATTGGTGTTTTTTGTGCTCTTGATGCAATGCTATTCTATGTTTTTTTTGAAGGCAGCCTCATTCCAATGTTTATCATTATAGGTGTATGGGGAGGAGCACGTCGTGTTTATGCAAGTATAAAGTTTTTCTTATATACTTTACTTGGTTCAGTGCTTATGCTGGTTGCTCTTATGGTTATGTATTGGGAGGCTGGGACACTTGATATACCAACTTTACTCAATTATCAGTTTCCTGCTCATATGCAAATATGGCTATGGCTTGCATTTTTTGCTTCTTTCGCAGTTAAAATGCCAATGTGGCCAGTTCATACATGGCTCCCTGATGCTCACGTAGAAGCACCGACAGCGGGTTCTGTTATTTTAGCTGGTGTCTTACTTAAATTAGGTGGGTATGGTTTTCTTCGTTTTTCTTTGCCTATGTTTCCTATCGCTTCAGCAGATTTTGCGCCTTTTGTTTTCACATTATCGCTTATCGCTATTATTTATACATCACTGGTTGCACTTGTTCAAAGTGACATCAAAAAACTTATTGCATATTCCTCAATAGCGCATATGGGATATGTAACGATGGGTATTTTTGCTGCGAATGAACAGGGGATACAAGGGGCTATTTATCAGATGCTATCCCATGGAATTGTTTCAGCAGCATTGTTTCTTTGTGTTGGGGTTATCTATGATCGCTTGCATACACGTGAAATTTCAGCGTTTGGTGGTTTAGTGAATAATATGCCTAAATATGCTGTTGTTTTCTTAATTTTCACCATGGCAAATGTTGGTTTGCCTGGAAGCTCAGGATTTTTGGGTGAATTTTTAACCTTAATAGGTGTTTTTCAAGTAAATAAATTGGTTGTTGTTTTAGCAACAACAGGTGTTATCTTATCGGCAGCCTATGCCCTTTATCTTTATCGGCGTGTGGTTTTTGGTTCCTTGGATAAAGAGAATTTAAAAGTATTAATAGATCTTTCTTTAAGAGAAAAATTTCTCCTTTATCCAATGGTTATTCTTACAATATTCTTTGGTATCTATCCAACGCCTATTCTTAAGGCAACGGCGTTTTCCGTAGAAACCCTCATCAATAAACTGCACTAGATAAGGGAAGAATGCACATGCAAACTGAAATAATAGCGCAATTAGTCTTAATTCTTCCAGAGCTTTTAATTGCATTAGGAGCTGTCGTGCTGCTTATGATTGGTGTTTATTCCAATACACGTGCTTCTTTAACAGTGACAGGTTTAGCCATAGCAATTCTTGTGGCAACCATTATTATTCTTATAATTTTTCCGAAAAATGGTTCATTTCAAACCAATGCGCTCGTTATCGATTCCTTTAGTCGTTATATGAAAATTTTAATGCTTATTGGTGCACTCTTTTCTCTTATCATGTCTGTTGGTTTTGCCAATGCACAAAAGTTTAATATATTTGAGTTTCCAGTACTTGTTCTTTTAGCAACCCTTGGAATGATGTTTATGATTTCAGCGGGTAATATGCTGTCGCTTTATATGGGGTTAGAGCTGCAATCTTTAGCTTTATATGTTTTAGCAGCGATTAATCGTAATAATGTAAAATCTTCTGAAGCCGGTATAAAATACTTTGTTTTAGGAGCATTATCTTCAGGTTTGCTTCTTTATGGTATTTCTTTGCTTTATGGTTTTACCGGTCAAATTGGTTTTCACGAAATTGCTCTTGCTTTAAAAGGCAAAAATGTACAATTGGGGGTCATTTTTGGAATTGTCTTTATTTTAGCTGGTTTGGCTTTCAAAATTTCTGCTGTTCCGTTTCATATGTGGACACCTGATGTTTATGAAGGAGCGCCCACACCGATTACAGCATTTTTTGCTGGTGCCCCTAAAGTTGCTGCAATGGCTTTAATCATCCGTATTATTGTGGTGACCTTTATTCCCCTAGGGCGTGTTGATAACGTGATGCCTGCATGGCAACAAATTTTGGTGTTCATGGCGATTGCATCAATGATACTGGGTGCTTTTGCTGCAATCGGTCAGAATAATATTAAGCGCTTAATGGCTTATTCGTCGATCAGTCATATGGGGTATGCACTTGTTGGTTTATCTGCTGGAGATATGCTTGGGATAAAAAGTGTTATCCTTTATATGACTATTTATCTTGGAATGACGCTTGGTTCATTTGCCTTTATTCTTGGAATGCGCTCTCAGAATGGAAATGTTGAAAATATTTATGATCTTTCAGGGTTAGCAAAGACGAATCCGTTTATGGCTGTTGTGATGACAATACAGCTTTTCTCTTTAGCCAGTATACCACCTATGGCTGGTTTTTTTGGAAAGTGGTATACCTTTTCCGCTGCTGTCCACGCTGGACTTACGCCACTTGCTGTCGTTGGGATGATAACGTCTGTCGTTGGGGCTTTTTACTATTTGCGAGTCATTAAAATTATGTGGTTTGATGATGCACAAGCGCATTTTGTTGCTTTATCGAAAGAGCTTCAATTTTGTCTTGGTCTTTCTGTATTCTTTATTTTATTTTACGCGCTTTTTGGAGTTTGGTTCGCTGAGCTAGCAGAAAAAGCAGCAACAGCATTGTTTTAATGAATATGGTTTATACTTTATCAGATTTTGCACAAAAACAGGGATACACTGTTGAAGCGTACGATAGTGTTGATTCAACAAATCTCATTGCGCAACGAAAAGCGCAAACTGGTCATCAAGGTAATCTTTGGATTGTTGCACAAGAACAATCACAGGGAAGAGCAAGAAGAGGGAGGACTTGGTCTAGTCCAAAAGGGAACCTTTATTCTAGTCTTTTATTAATTGATGATATTGTTCATCAAACTGCGGCTCAACTTGGTTTTGTTGCTGGAGTAAGTGTGGCAGAGGCAATAAAACAATTGATAAAAGAGGAAAAGCAGACAAACAATATTGTGAGCTTAAAATGGCCAAACGATATTTTGCTCAGAGGAGAAAAAAGCTCTGGAGTTTTGCTTGAGATTTTAAAATTGTCATCACAACAATATGCCTTGGTTATTGGTATTGGAATAAATGTGAAATATAATTATGAAGATGCGCCCTATTCCACTTCAAGCTTAAAGAATATCGGTTTGCATATTGATGCAGAACAATTATTTACGGTTTTGACGGAGTGTTTTTCTAAAAATTACCTTCTTTGGAAACAACCAAAAGGATGTGAAATAATCCGAAAAAAATGGCTTTTATACTCCGCTCATCTTGGGAAATATGTCAAAGTGGTGAATGATGAAAAAGTCATTGAGGGTATTTTTGATGGTCTTGATAGTGATTTTAACTGCATCATAAAGCAAAAAGACGGTCAGACAGCAATTATAACAGCTGGGGATGTTCATTTTGGTTTGGCTGATTCTGTCTAATGCAGGCCGTTGTTGAAAAATTATTTTATCATCAAATACCTTAATGATTTGGGAGATGTTTATGGTTGCAGCCAATAAGAATGAATTTGTTTTTTTACCTCTGGGAGGTGTAGGTGAGATAGGGATGAATTTAGCTGCTTACGGATTTGGTCCCCAAAGTCTTCGTGAATGGCTGCTGGTTGATATGGGGGTTAGTTTTGCTGGTTCTGAATTACCAGGTGTCGATCTTGTTTTGCCTGATATTCGTTTTCTAGAAAGTGAAAAACACAATATACGGGGTCTTGTTTTAACACATGCACATGAAGATCATTATGGGGCCGTTCTTGATTTATGTCCAAAGTTACAAGTACCAATTTACTGTACGCCTTTTACGGCAGGATTATTGGAAACTAAAAAACAATTAGATTTTGAATCTCAAAAAATTTTACTCAATATTTTTCAAGCTGGTGATTGTTTTCAGGTAGGTTCCTTTGCTGTAGAGGCTATAGCCGTTAACCATTCAATACCAGAATCTGTATCTTTAGCAATTACAACCTCTTTGGGGACTGTGATTCATACTGGTGATTGGAAAATTGATCATACCCCTTCACTCGGGGCTGTAACCGATGAAAAAAGATTTCGTGCTTTAGGCAAAAAAGGTATTTTAGCATTACTTTGTGATTCCACAAATGCATGTCGGGATGGTATCTCTCCTTCAGAACAGCAAGTTCAAGCCAGTCTTTCAGAGATTATTTCTAAAGCTGAAGGGCGCGTTGCGATAGCAACTTTTTCTTCTAATATTGGTCGGATACGTTCTATTGCTCTTGCAGCTGAAGCTGCTGGACGTAAGGTGCTTGTCATTGGGCGTTCCCTTAAGCGAAGTATTATGGTTGCACAAGAGCTTGGTTATATGAATGATTTAGCACCATTTGTAACGGAAGATGATTATGGCTACATCTCGCGAAAAGATCTTGTTTTAATTGTCACAGGGAGCCAAGGTGAGCCATGTGCTGCTTTGGCTAAACTGTCACGTGATGGAATGAAAAATATTGCACTTTCCGCTGGTGATACCGTTATTTATTCATCACGAAGTATTCCAGGAAACGAAAAAGCGATTATTGAGGTACAAAATCGTTTCATTGATTTGGGTATTAAAATTATTACGAATGAAGATGCACTTGTTCATGTTTCAGGTCATCCCCGTCGTTCAGAACTTTTACAGATGTATGATTGGATAAAGCCACAAATACTTGTCCCTGTACATGGGGAAGCAATGCATCTTAAGGCTCAGGCAATTTTAGCACGTCAAGCGGGTATTAAAACTGTTATGGATATCAGAAATGGCTATATGTTACGTCTTGCACCAGAGCCTGTAGAAGTTATTGATCAAGTTCCTGTTGGCCGCATCTATAAGGATGGTTGCTTAATTGGAGATGAAGATGAATTAGGGATTCGTGAACGCCGTAAACTAAGTTATGCTGGTCATGTTACTATTTCTCTCCATATAAATAGTAAGCATGAATTATTAGGGGATATAGGTCTAACAACATTCGGGTTACCTGAAAGTAATGGAAAGGGGGAAAGTTTAAAAGATATTCTTTTAGATATCGTAGAAAACACAGTTTATAATATCCCACGCATGAAACAGAAAAATAATGAACTTATTCGAGAGGCAACACGACGTGCAGTAAGAGCGGCTGTTCATGAAATTTGGCAAAAAAAACCTATCTGTACAGTTTTTTTACATCGGTCAAAATAAAAGAACTTTTCTATTACGTTATTAAAAAAGAGAAGAGCATTTTTATTTTATTGCTAAATAAGAAAAATAGAGAATAAAGCACAATAAATTTTTAAATGATAAGATCGTTATATTTGCAAGTATTCAGAATGCGGCTATAGATGAATAGAGGGTGTGATAAATTGTTCCGATATGATATATCTGATTAGGAGTTAATTATTTCAATGCGTCTTTCTCAATATTTCCTTCCACTTTTAAAAGAGAATCCTAAAGAAGCAGAAATTGTTTCTCATCGCTTCATGTTGCGCGCTGGAATGATTCGACAACAAACATCAGGGATTTATTCTTGGCTTCCTTTGGGAAAAAAAGTGCTTGATAAAGTTTGTAAAATTATTCGTGAAGAGCAAGAACGTGCGGGTGCAATAGAAATATTGATGCCTACAATTCAGTCTGCTGATCTTTGGCGTGAAAGCGGTCGTTATGATGATTATGGTTTGGAAATGCTCCGCATTAAAGATCGTCAAAAGCGTGATTTACTTTACGGTCCAACCAATGAAGAGATGATAACAGATATTTTTCGCTCTTATGTTCGTTCTTATAAAGATCTTCCGCTTAATTTATATCATATTCAATGGAAATTTCGTGATGAAATTCGTCCACGTTTTGGTGTGATGCGAGCACGAGAATTTTTAATGAAAGATGCTTATTCTTTTGATCTTGATTATGAAGGCTCTGAAACATCTTATAATCGTATGTTTGTTGCTTATTTACGCACTTTTTCTCGCCTTGGCTTAAAAGCAATTCCTATGCGTGCAGATACAGGTCCAATAGGGGGGGAACTCAGTCATGAATTTATCATTTTGGCTGAAACAGGAGAGAGTGTTATCTTCTGTGATAAACAATTTCTTGAACTTACCATTCCTGATAGTTCAATCGATTTTAGTGATAAAGCTGTTTTAGATGATATTGTTAAGCAATGGACATCTTTTTATGCAGCAACGGAAGAAATGCATAATGAAGAGGAGTGGGCTAAAGTTTCTGATCATAATCGTCTTTCAGCGCGTGGTATTGAAGTAGGGCATATTTTCCACTTTGGTACTAAATATTCTACTCCAATGGGAGCAAAAGTTATGGGACAAGATGGAAAAGAGCATGTGGTCTCTATGGGATCTTATGGTATTGGGCCTTCGCGTCTTGTTGCGGCCGCTATTGAGGCTTCTCATGATGAAAATGGTATTATTTGGCCAAAGTCGATGGCACCGTTTGATTTTGGGATTATCAATATGAAGCCCGATGATGAAAAATGCACACAGGCATGTGAGTTTCTCTATCAGGGATTAAAGAAGGTTGGTTTTGATCCGTTATTAGATGATAGAAATGAACGCCCTGGATCAAAATTTGCAACAATGGATTTGATTGGTTTGCCAACGCAAATCATTGTTGGTCCTAACAGCATTGCACAAAATGAAGTTGAAATTAAAGATCGAAAAACAGGAATAAAAAAATCTCTAAAGGTTGAAGATGTGCTCAGCCAACTTTCTATAATTTAATAGGAAATATTATGAAGAGGCTGAAAAACAAATGCTTTTCATCTTATGAGTGGATGATCGCTTTTCGTTATATGATTCCCAATAAAAAACATGTCGTTGCATCTGTTATTTCAATTATTTCTCTTATTGGGATTATGTTGGGGGTATTTGCTCTGGTTGTTGTTATGGCGGTGATGAATGGCTTTCGTACAGAACTTCTCAATCGTATTCTTGGTATGAATGGGCATCTTATTATTCAAACAGTTGATTCTGGTTTTTCTGATTATAAGACTCTTATTTCTTCTTTAGAAACTACAAATGGTGTGAAGTTTGCTTTACCTGTTATTGAAGGTCAAGCGCTTGTTCAAGGTGAAGTTCAAGGTGGCTCTGGCGCGTTAGTTCGTGGTATGCGCAAACAAGATCTAGAAAAGCTTAAAACAGTCTCTCAAAACATTAAATTAGGATCGATTTCTCGGTTTGATCAAGAAGAAGGTGTTGCAATTGGAAGTGGCTTAGCAGAAAAATTAGGACTGACAGTTGGAAGAGATATTCGTATTATTACTCCAGATGGTGATGAGACTCCTTTTGGCGTTACCCCACGTGTGAAAGCTTATAAAGTCGTTGCTATTTTTGAAGTTGGTATGTCTGAATATGATTCAATATTTATCTTTATGCCTCTCCATGAAGCACAAATGTTTTTTAATTTGGGAGATAAGGTTCAGTCTTTAGAATTATTTCTAAATGATCCTGATGCTGTTGATCAAATAAAACCTGTTGTAGAAAAAGCAGTTGATCAACAGGTCTATTTAATTGATTGGCGTACACGCAATCAGGCTTTTTTTTCAGCCTTACAGATTGAACGAAATGTTATGTTTTTCATTCTTTCTCTGATCGTTCTTGTTGCTGCTTTAAATATTATTTCAGGGCTGATTATGCTTGTAAAAGATAAAAGTCATGATATTGCAATTTTACGCACGATGGGGGCTCAACAGAGTGCGATTTTGCGTATATTTATCATTACAGGAATGATGATTGGTTTTATTGGAACTATATTGGGGTTAGTTTTAGGTGTTATCGCGACCGCGAATATTAATCATATCCAAGATTTTATATCTTGGTTATTTAATGTCGACGTTTTTAATCCTCAACTTTATTTTTTAACAAAATTGCCTGCACAAATTGAGTGGAAACAGACCATCTTGGTTGCTATGATGGCTTTATTCTTGTCGTTTCTTGCTGCTCTCATTCCGGCATGGCGTGCTGCTAAGCTAGATCCCGTACAAGCTTTGAGGTATGAATAATGACAGCTATTTTAGAGCTTGTAGAGATTGAAAGACACTTTTTCGAGGGTCATAAGCCGCTCATTGTTTTAGATAAAGCGAATTTTACTCTTAATCGTGGAGAGCTTGTTGCACTTGTTGCACCATCTGGTGCTGGAAAATCAACACTTCTTCATATTGCTGGATTATTAGAAAAACCAACCGCTGGTGATGTGATGTTACGAGGTGTTTCTTGTGCAAAGCGTTCTGATAGTGAGCGAACAGCTATAAGACGAAATGATATTGGTTTTGTTTATCAATTTCATCATTTACTTCCAGAGTTTACGGCGTTAGAAAATGTCATGATACCGCAAATGATAGCAGGATTAAAAAAATCCATAGCAGAAGATCGTGCGTGCAAATTATTAACGTATCTGCGTATTTCTCATCGTGCGAACCATCGTCCCTCAGAGTTATCGGGAGGAGAACAACAACGTGTTGCTATTGCACGTGCAGTAGCAAATGGCCCTTCGGTTCTTTTGGCTGATGAACCTACAGGAAATCTTGATCCAGTAACTTCAGCTTATGTCTTTCAAGCTTTATCTATCCTTGTTCGTCAGTCTGGTCTTTCTGCTCTTATTGCAACACATAATTACGCTTTGGCTAAGCAAATGCATCGTCGAATTACACTTAAAGAACAAAAGATTATAGAACTTCCTTAAAGCAAGGTAAAAACTTTATACGACTAATTGAATAGTTTATATTACTTTATTCAAGGAGATTTTTTATGACAGTTTTTGTCGTTGACAAAAATCAATTAGATGCTCGTCGTCGTCGGTTGATTTTTCGTGCATGGCATCGCGGTATTCGTGAAATGGATCTCATTTTTGGGCATTATGTTGATGCTCATATCACTGAGATGAATGATAAAACGCTCTCTGAGCTTGAGTATATTATGTCTTTTGATGACCGTGATTTACTCACATGGATCACTGGAGAAATTTTGCCCCCCACTGAGGTCGATAGTCCACTTTTTCGTGATATTGCTAATTATCGTTTTTGCTTAAGTTATTGATTCCAATGCCTATATTTAAAAAAATTGTTATTCCCAAAAATAATTCTGTTCGTATGATTTTAGATGGCGTTACTGATGGATTTGAAGCCTTTGCGCTTGCTAAATTAAGTTCAGAAATTGCACAAGGTAAACCGCTCCTCTATGTTGTCCGTGACGGAACAAAAATTGCGCATTTACAACAAGTTTTAAATTTTATTGAACCCAATTTACCCGTACTTCAATTTCCTGCATGGGATTGTTTGCCTTATGATCGCGTATCACCAGGAATTGCTGTTATGGCACGTCGACTATCAACATTGGCACACATAGCAAATTTACGGAAAGATCCATATTCTGCAATTATATTAACAACAGCAAATGCAATTATGCAAAAGTTGCCTCCTCGTGAAATGATAGAAGCTCAGCTTATTCACGCACGTGTTGGCCAGCGCAATAACATGGGAAATCTTATTCAATTTCTAGAAACCAATGGTTTTGAACGCGTTACGGTTGTCCGTGATATTGGTGAGTTTGCTGTAAGAGGAGGAATACTTGATATCTTTTCTCCGATGGATGTTGAACCTTTACGCCTTGATTTTTTTGGAGATACCCTAGAAAGTATCCGCGTATTTGATCCAGAAAGTCAAAGGACAACAGGCCAAAAAACTGAACTTTTATTACAGGCAATGAGTGAGGTTGCTCTTACACCAGAACGCATCAGTCGTTTTAAAAGCAATTATACCCGTACATTTGGTGTATCACAAAAAAATAACATGCTTTATGAAGCAATTTCTCAAGGTCGGCGTTTTGCCGGTATGGAACATTGGCTTCCATTTTTTTATGAAAACCTTGATAGCTTTTTTGATCATTGTGGCAATTTACCGATAGTTTTTGAGCATCTCATAGAAGAAGTTTTCATTGAGCGCTATCGTCTTATTGAAGACTATTATAATGCACGCAAAGAGCGCGAAAGTGATGAAAAAAATTCTACTTCTTATCATCCAATAGATCCTAGTCTTTTTTATTTAACGCCAGAGCGTGTTTTGGAAGGTGCGCAACAATCTTCACAGCGTATTGATTTTTCTCCTTTTAATGTTCCACAAAGTTTGGAACAAACTGTTATTCACACAAATGTTAAACAAGGATATGATTTTGTAAAAGAGCGTAATGCGCAGGAAAAAAATGTTTTTTCAAGTGTTATTGATCATATCGCATCTTTACGCGCTGCTGGTAAAAAAGTGCTTTTAGCGTGTTGGAGTGAAGGATCTCTCAATCGTTTGTTACAAGTTCTCGATGAGCATGGATTGAAAAAAATAGATGTTGCAAAATCTTTGCAAACAGTCAAAGCAACACCTCGAGATCGCATATTAGCAGCTGTTATCATGATAGAACATGGTTTTGTGGCTGAAGATTTGGCTATTATTGCAGAGCAAGATATCCTTGGCGATCGTTTTATAAGATCGCCAAAGCGGCGTAAGAATAATACAAATTTTATTTCTGAAATTTCTGCTTTAAATTCTGGTGATATTATTGTGCATATCGACCACGGTATTGGCCAATTTGTTGGTCTTAAAACCATCAGAACCACTGGAATTTTACGAGACTGCCTTGAAATTAGATATGCTGGAGGTGATTTACTCTTTTTACCTGTTGAAAATATTGAGCTTCTCTCACGTTATGGCTCAGAAGGAACAGAGGTAACTTTAGATAAATTAGGAGGTGTTGCTTGGCAAGCACGTAAAGCTCGGCTTAAAAAACATTTATTGGAAATGGCAGGGCAATTAATCCGTATAGCTGCAGAGCGTATGACTCGTGCTGCGCCTGCTTTACTTCCACCAATTGGACCATTTGATGAGTTTGTTGCTTGCTTTCCCTATGAAGAAACGGAAGATCAAATGAATGCAATTGATGCTGTTTTGGACGATCTAGCCTCAGGCAAGCCGATGGATCGCTTGATATGCGGTGATGTTGGTTTTGGAAAAACTGAAGTAGCCATTCGAAGTGCTTTTGTTGCAGCATTAAATGGATATCAGGTTGCTGTTGTTGTACCGACAACTTTGCTTTCACGTCAACATTACAAAACATTTATTTCGCGTTTTCAAGGATTACCGGTTAAAATTGGACATGCTTCGAGGCTTGTAAAAGCGAAAGAACTTGCACGAGTAAAAAAAGGTGTTTCAGATGGTACAATCGATATTGTCATTGGAACCCATGCATTATTAAGTGGTGCAGTTAATTTTTTACGGTTAGGCCTTCTTATCATTGATGAGGAACAGCATTTTGGTGTCAAACACAAAGAGCGTTTAAAAGAGCTTAAAAGTGATATTCATGTTCTCACACTTTCAGCAACTCCCATACCACGCACTTTAGGGTTAGCTTTATCGGGTGTACGTGAACTTTCATTGATAACAACCCCCCCCATTGATAGAATGGCGGTTCGTACTTTTATTTCACCCTTTGATGCACTTGTTATACGAGAGACCCTGCTTCGAGAATATTATCGTGGTGGACAAAGTTTCTATGTTTGTCCTCGTATTTCAGATTTAGCTTTTGTAGAAGAATATCTCAAAACACATGTGCCAGAACTGAAATTCGTTGTGGCTCATGGACAAATGCCGGCTGGACAACTTGATGATATCATGAATGCATTTTATGATGGACAATATGATGTGCTGCTCTCAACAACCATTATTGAATCAGGTCTTGATATTCCAACAGCAAATACCCTAATTGTGCATCGTGCTGAGATGTTTGGCCTTTCTGCCCTTTATCAGTTACGTGGTAGGGTAGGACGTTCAAAACAACGTGCTTATGCTCTCTTTACATTTCCTGCTGGTAAAGTTTTAACAACTGCTGCTGATCGCCGTCTTAAAGTGTTACAATCTCTTGACACCTTAGGGGCCGGTTTTCAATTGGCAAGCCATGACATGGATATCCGCGGTTCAGGCAATTTTTTAGGTGAAGAGCAATCGGGGCATATCAAAGAAGTTGGATTTGAACTCTATCAAAAAATGCTTGAAGAAGCTGTTGCTGAATTAAAAGATGGAGAGCTAAATGAAGATAAGCAATGGTCTCCTCAAATTTCCCTTGGTACAACAGTTATGATACCAGAAAGTTTCGTGCCTGACTTATCATTACGTATGGGACTTTATCGTCGTTTAACAGAACTTGATGATTTAGAACAAATTGATGAATTTGCAGCGGAATTAATTGATCGCTTTGGTCCTTTGCCCCTTGAGGTTCAACATCTTCTTAAAGTCTTTCATATTAAAACATTGTGTCGAAAAGCACATGTAGAAAAATTAGATGTTGGACCAAAGGGGATTGTCATACAGTTTCGTAATAACTATTTCGCAAATAGTGTTGCTCTTGTTCAGTGGGTGGGAAAACAAGGTACAATGGCAAAAATTCGACCAGATCAAAGTATTGCTCTTATTCGTGATTGGTCCTCAGCGGATGAAAGGCTTGTTGGAGCAGCGAATATTATGACACAGCTTGTCGAAATGGCAGAATAACATTCTGTTTAAAAAATTTCTTTATTGTTTCAGAACTGTTACTCATTTTTATAAAATCATTCTGAATAAACTTTAAGTTTATAATAAAGAACCTTTTATATATTTATTTGGTTGTTATTATATACGTATTGATATAATGAAGAAAATAGATTAGACGGTTTAACTGCAATAAATAGCACTTTCAATATAATAAGCTAATAAGCTCCTGTAAATTTTTTAGAAAGAATTTAGCTAAAGATAGCATGCTTTCTTCATTACAAAAGTGTCTAACTATCGTTTTTTTGTTACTCACTTTAATATATGGCGTAAAAAACGCTTATGCTGAGTTATCTTCTGATGAACAATACCAACATTTAAAAAACAAAAGAAAGAATATTAAAGAGAGCATACAATTTATTGAAGAAAGTATATCTCATTTGGATATTTGGGAAAAAAATATTTCTAAAGCAGAATACTATGAGCGTTTACAGGAACGGAATAAGTTATATAAAAAACTGAAAACTCTGAAGGATGAATATTATAATCTTGGTTCGAAATTACAGGATCTAGCTGAAAAAAAACAAAAAATTATCTCTAGAATACATATAGCGAGAGAGTATGAAGTAGGGGAGTATGAAGAAAAGTTGATTAAAGCAAAAGATTATTTAAAAAAAACTCAAACGTTTAATGAATGGGGAATGAATGAGAAAAGTGGAGGTGATGATGAGATAATGAAAAATTATCTCATATTTATTATTGCTTGCAATACGTTAGCGGATATATTGCAAAGTGATATAGGTGCTATTTTGCGCAAAGATTTTGATTGGAAAGATAAAGATTTTAGTTGGGCTAAAGGCGCAAATAATTCAATAAGTCCTAGTTTAGTCAGGGATATTAAAGAATTACTAACAGATGGCTCTTATAGTTATGAAAAACAAATATTTGACGATATAAAAAATAGTCTTACAGAAGATAATTGGTTTGTAAAAAGTGCACCTAAGCTTTGTAATGCCATTAAAGAAGTACATAATATAATGCTTCCAAACAAGAAAAAGAATATTATAGATCGTATGCGTTTTCATGTTGAAGAATTATTCAATTAAAAATTATTTATTTGATTTATGTTGAATTATATTCAAAATAGAAAAATACTTAATTTTTCGTAACGGTATAGTTTAGAAAATTCATAAAAAATAATGCTATAAGAATAGCCAATTAAAAATTTACTCATATAAATACAGAGAAATTAAGATTATATACTAAATAATATTTAAAATATATTTTAATTTTTTGTTTTTAATTATTATTTATAATAAAGTAATTTTATGCACATAAGATATTATATATTGTTCTTATCATATAAGATTTAATATATATATTAAATAATAAAATCATATATCTTTTTTATGTTTTCTTTTTATGCATAATTTTTTGTGCTTGTAGTTTTTTATTTTTATCTGTTTAATTATTTTAATGACGATACATCTCATATCATAAATCTTGTTTCATTAATATGATAAGAGAGCTATTTTATAGCTCTAAGTTGTGTTATATAGAGAAACAAAATGATATTTTTAATTCATTTTTTTCTTAAAACTTAAATCATTAACGATTTATATCTTTGATATTGTGAAAGATAAAAAGAATTTATCATTTTAGTAGATTCTTTTATTTAAGAAATAACTTAAAAGAAATTGATAAAAGCTATATTTTTTATTCACGTTATAAAACTGAGAGATGATATTCGTACAGAAGTGCAATAATAGATGTTTAATATATGAGCATAAATTTATTATGGCTTTAGGCACGTGAGATGATTCATAGGGAGGGTTTCCTTTGTTCAGTAGTTTTATCTATAAAACTAACTCCGCTTGTGATGTACAAGTGGATAAATTTTATTGATTCAACATAAGAGAGGTTTGCGCTATTAGGATCTTTCATACAATATAGAAAAAAGATAAATTATTATTATAAATTAATATGTTATTATATTTTAAGAAAGTTTATTATAAATAAAATATTTTCAGCAGTTATAGATTTTCTCTCTAAGAAAATGTGTTGTTTAATTAAGAAAAAAGCACTTCTTTAGTAGCGTATTTTTAAACTAAACTGTTTAGTTAAACGCTATGGAATATAAAATTTTTATTACAAAAGCGTATCACTATTATTTTGTAAACAAGGGCAGAAAATTGTTCATTAGCAAAAAGCTCTCTTACAATTATGCAGAAATTTTAGACAATCAGTGGTTTTAATTCATTAAATGTTTCAATAATATCGTAGATGATTTTGTTTTTGTGTATCACACAAGGAAAACAGTAAAATTTATCTGATATTTTGGAGCTTCATGCATTGCAACACCTGTTGCAAAGGTTCTATAAGCTTAACATGAAGAGTAATAAATGTAAAAATTTTAATTAGTAAGTTTTTTAGAGTAGTATCAGAGTTTATTTTAATTAATATTGCAATATTGATTCGTTTGTGTAATCTTAGTTTAAGTGCACAGAGGTGTTTTATGGATAGATTGCATCAAATACCAATGTGATGAAGAGGGGAAATGATATGAGTGTATAAAAATTAGAATGGCTCGTCGTATTTTTTCTCTAAATTTGACTTTTTTTTTTATATTGAAGTAAAAATAGTAAAATTAATTGTTATTTCATTATAATTTAATAAATTAAGTTGGAATTATATTTAATATTTTTTTGAAGTTACTTAAGAGCGCGTTGAAAGGATTAACTTAATCATGTCGCATAAAAATGTTTATTCTGCTGTTTCAGTATTAGTTGGAGCCGCTGCCCTTTTTCTTATAGCTGGTATTTCTGCAAATGCGCAAACTTTATCACAAGGTTGGTACAAAGTTTGCAGTAAGCAGCATGATGTTGATATTTGTAATACAATGAATACTGTATTATCGAATACGGGACAACCTTTAACGGCTTTTAATCTTGTTGAAATAAAAGGGAAGCAAAATGAGAAACGTATAGGTATTCAAGTGCCTACAGGTCGTTTTTTGCCAGAAGGTGTTCACATTAAAATTGGTGACGAGTTCTCTAAAAAAATTCCTTATATTATTTGTAATGGACCAAGTTGTATTGCTAATGATGTCTTAGATGATAAGCTTATAGCAGCTATGAAAAGTGGTACAAAAATGGTTGTAACCACAGTTAATTTCCGTGGTTCAGCTAATCCTATTGAATTTTCTCTTAATGGGTTTACAGCAGCCTATACCGGTCCTGGTATGGAGGAAAAAGATTTCCAACAAGAACAAATAAAGCTGCAGCAAGCTATTCAATCAAAGCAAAAAGAAATTGAAGAGCGTATGCGGGCTGAGCAAGAAAAAGCGAAACAAAAGTAATAAAACCACACCATAAAAGTTGGTCAAAACGTTTTCTATAATTGTTTATTTGAACCGCCACAGTTTTCTGTGGCGGTTTTTTTTAATCCTTAATTTTTCGAAAGAATTCTGCGTTTCCACCAACCAATACGTTCAGTTTTGGAAGAATCATTAGGCGTTGATGAAATAACAACGGATTGATTAATTGTTTCTTCAATTTGGGAAGGAGAGGTTTCGATAACTTTCTCCATCTCGATTACAGTTTCTTGCTCTAATATTTTTTGTATTTGCGTTGTCTCTTTAGAAGATGATTTTTTACGTGTTCCACGTGTTGATTTTTTACTCTTTTCAAGAGCTTTATCTTCTACCTCATGAATAGCTTTGTCTGCTTTTTTTGTTTTAGTTTTACGCACCGGACTGGTTGTAGGTTTTTTTTCAAGAGATTTTTGTTCTGCAATATTTTGATCATTCTCTAAAGAAAGTTGATTTTCTACTACTTTTGAAGAACGTGTTTTACGTTTTTTAGGTTTAATACTTGTATCATTTTTTTCAGATTCACTCTGTTGTTGTATATCTAGAGTTTGTGTATTATTTTTTGTTTCTTCAAGTTCAAAAGATTTAGCAGGTGAAACACGACGTTTGCGATGCGCTGCTTTAATTTCTGCTAAAGCTTGCTTAGCAAAATCTCCCACTGGTTCTGCATAAGGAACGCGAATCTGATGAAAACTATTATCTTGATTGCGTCGACCACCACGACGTCCTCGACGACGTCCTCGACGATAAGAATCATCATTCAAGGTATCTTCTTTTTTATGAACGTTGGAGAGAGAATGATCAGTAATTTCACCGTGACGATTTTTGCGCCGACGCTTTTGATTTGTTTCAATGGGAGAAGGATTTTCAATAGATTCACTCTTTATGAAAACAGAATCTTCAATTTCTTGCTTATTGTCATCTTCCAATGAAGATTGAGAAATTCTCTCTGCTATTGAGCCTTTAGAAATAACAAGATGTTGTGTTCCAATACTATCATCTGCTTCAATACTAATATTAAGTTTAAAGCGAGCTTCTAAATTAACAAGAATATTGCGTTTATGATTTAATACATAAAGCGCTGTTGCTACGGGGGTGCGCACGATAATATTATGTTGCGAATTATGAAGAAGATATTCTTCAATTGAGCGCATGACATGTAACGCAATTGATGATTCAGAACGTATATTTCCTGTTCCTGCGCAATGTGGGCAGGGCTGTGTCGTACTTTCTAAAACCGATATGCGAATACGTTGACGACTCATTTCTAAAAGGCCGAAGTGTGAAATATGACCTACTTGAATACGAGCACGATCGTTTTTTAAACAATCTTTTAATTTTTTTTCGACCAGCTTCACATTGCGTTCTTCAAGCATATCAATAAAATCAATCACAATTAAACCAGCAAGGTCACGCAAGCGTAATTGACGCGCTACTTCTTCAGCAGCTTCAAGGTTAGTTTGTAAGGCTGTCTTTTCAACAGAGAATTCTTTCGTAGAGCGGCCAGAATTTACGTCAATAGCAACAAGTGCTTCTGTTTGATTAATAACAAGATAACCACCAGATTTTAAAGAAACCTGTGGTTGCAACATTTTATCAAGTTGAATTTCAATATTATTTCTTGCAAAAATGGGCGTAGGATCACGGTAAGGTTGCACAACTTTTGCATGACTTGGCATGAGCATACGCATAAAGTCTTTCGCTTCACGATATCCTTGGTCTCCAGAGACAAGAATTTCACTAATGTTCTTATTATAAAGATCTCGTATAGAACGCTTGATGAGATTGCTTTCTTCATGGACAAGGCATGGCGCCGTTGACTCGAGTGTCAAAGTGCGAATAGTGTCCCATAACCGCATAAGATATTCATAATCACGTTTAATTTCAGCTTTTGTTCTATTGGCACCAGCGGTTCGTAAGATAACGCCCATACCTTTTGGAACGGCTAATTCTTTTACGATTTCTTTAAGACGCTTACGGTCTTGTACGTTCGTAATTTTTCGTGAAATACCACCACCACGTGCTGTGTTGGGCATTAGAACAGAGTAACGACCAGCTAGAGATAGATATGTTGTAAGGGCAGCACCTTTATTACCACGCTCTTCTTTGATAACTTGTACCAACAAAATTTGACGTCGTTTAATGACTTCTTGAATTTTATACTGGCGCCCTTGTTTTCTTTGATAAATTGGGAGCTCTTCACGGATGTCCTCAGCACCGACCATTTCAATCTCATCATAAGAGATATCAGCATTTAATGCTTCTTCTGTATTATCAATTATTATCGCTTCAGATGTGATATCATTTTCAATATCGGCTGCTATAACATTGTTTTTTTCACTTTTTTTTGTTCTTCTGGAGCGTTTTTTATTTTTAGTTGCTTCTTCCGTAAAGGTATCTACAGAATTTTCTCCTACAGCTTCTTTTTCTTCTTCTTCAAGAAGAGCAAGGCGATCAGCAATAGGAATTTGATAATAATCAGGATGAATTTCAGAAAATGTTAAAAAACCATGTCGGTTTCCACCATATTCAACAAAAGCCGCTTGGAGAGACGGTTCTACACGCGTAATACGTGCGAGATAAATATTCCCCTTGAGCTGTTTTCTATGTTCTGATTCAAAATCAAGTTCTTCAATTTTGTTGCCGTGAACAACAACAACACGTGTTTCCTCCGGATGGGAGGCATCTATAAGCATTTTGTTTGACATAAGTTAATATCCTGAAGGCGACATGCACAATTTTATTCAAACGAACGCTATAACTATTCGTAAACATAAAAGGCTGTCTGCCATAAAAGGGAGGTACCAGAAAAACAGGACGGAACACCACGTGCAAAGGCATGACTGCATTTACACCATTTCTCATCATTATTTCCATCTGTTTTTTATGACTCATATTTTCTTAAAAGTCTCCGGTAAAATAATCTTTAAAACAGTTCGGATATCCGAACCAACGAATCTTAAGTAATGCAATCCTAATGTTACAACATAGAAATTTTTCATCCATAAAAAAGTCTCAACGCATAATAGACAAAAAACCTCTAAAGACAACTTAATATGAGTTACAGATAATTTAGATGACTATTATCAGCTAGGAAGCATAAATATTCTTTTATGTTGATATCATGCGTTTGGCAAGTAACAATGTAAATCATGTATAATTATAATATCTTTATGCCCTTAATTTCGTTTTGAGGTGTTTATTTAGCTTTTATTGAAAAATAGATAATAAATTGGTGTATCATTTTATGTAAACAAGATAAATTATTACAAAGGTAATGTAGAGTATTTTGCTTATGATAAGAGTTTTTTTTACCAAAAAGCTGAAAACAGCTTATGGGGATGTTATTGTGCTCGTCACATACTTTTTATTATCTTTTTTGCTACTCCAAACTAGTGTTCAAGCCGCAGATCCTCTGAGACTTATTAATTTTCGAACCATTGGTGATAGTGTTCATACGCGTATTATTGCGGTTTTTAATTCAAAACCAAATGTTCGTTTACAGATTTTGGACAGGCCCGCACGTTTGGTTATCAATTTACCTACAATTGACTTTTCGATGCAAAATACGCCTTTAAAGAAACGGAATACATTATCCGTTATGCTTTCAGATGTGCGTTATGCTTTCTCTGACATACAGACTTCACGCATTATTTTGACAAGTAAAACGGCTTTTGTGGTTGAAAAAAATGTCGTAAAAAAATTAAATAATGGTTTATGGCAGTTGCTGATTGATATTCGTAAAAGTACACAAGAAAAATTTGATGAGATATTAAAAAAACAGCAAAGAAGCAATTTTGATACAAAAACACAGTTAATGCCAGCATATAATTTCCGTGTTGTTCTTGATCCTGGTCATGGTGGTATTGATGGTGGTGCACGGGGTGTTACTGGAATTTTAGAAAAAGATGTGACTTTAGACTTTGCGCGTGCATTGCGAGACGAATTACAAAAGGATTCTCATATTACCGTTGCTTTAACACGAGATTCCAATATTTTTTTAAGACTAAGTGAAAGAGTTAAAAAAGCGCAAGAGTTTGATGCTGACCTTTTTATATCTATTCACGCAGATACGATTGATCTACATTCTCTTCGCGGTGCCACAGTGTATACCATATCAGATAAAGCCTCTGATGCCATTGCAAAATCTTTAGCTGAAAGTGAAAATAAAGTTGATTTGCTTGATGGTTTGCCTGCAGATGAAACGCTCGAAGTTACAGATATTTTGATGGATCTTACACGACGTGAAACACATACATTTTCGGTTAATTTTGCAAATAGTGTTATTTCAAGTTTATCAAAGAATCATATTAACTTGATTAATAACCCACATCGGTATGCTAATTTTCAAGTTTTAAGAGCTTCAGATATACCCTCAGTCTTGATAGAGATAGGTTATTTATCCAATAAAGAGGATGAAAAGTTATTAAATGATCCTCATTGGAGAAAACAAATGGCAGCCTCTATTGCTCATTCTATTCGTCAATTTGCTGATTATAGGCAGAAAATGATACAGCCTCTTTAAATTTATGAGAAAATAGAGTATCAATATGGGCTTCTAATGTACCCTGGTATAAATAAAAGATAGAAAACAATTTCTCTTGATCTCAATCTTGTGGTGATATCCACTTGGTGTGTTTGAAGTAACGTATTTTTTCTTTAATTAATTCTTAAGAAAGCGATAGCCATTTTTATGATGATTTTTTTAAGATATCTTCTTCGTTTTTTTATTGCTATTGGACTTTATGGTGCAATAACGTGGGGTGTTATGACCAGTGGTCAAGCAAATGCACTCCCTGATTATGAAGTTCTTTCACTTTATGAGCCGCCGGTAATGACCCGTGTCCATGCTTCTGATGGCCGTCTTATGGCAGAGTTTGCAACAAAACATCGCCTCTATTTACCGATTCAATCAATACCAAAGCTTGTTATAAATGCTTTCATTTCGGCTGAAGACAAAAACTTTTATCATCATTTTGGTTTAGATCCTGAAGGACTTTCTCGAGCTTTGATCAATAATATTCGTAATATTGGTTCTGGAAGACGTCCAGAGGGTGCATCAACTATAACGCAACAAGTCGCTAAAAACTTCCTTTTAAGTTCAGAAACAACGTTAGAACGTAAATTTAAGGAAGCTATTTTAGCAATGCGTATTGAGAAAACTTATTCAAAAGATCATATTCTCGAGCTTTATCTCAATGAAATTTATCTGGGTCGTGGCACTTATGGCATAGCTGCTGCTTCTTTGACTTATTTCAATAAATCCGTCAATGACCTGACGCTAGAACAATGTGCTTATTTGGCTGCTCTTCCAAAAGGACCAGCAAATTATGATCCATTTAAGAATACACAACGTGCTATTGATCGGCGTAATTGGGTTATAGACCGGATGATTGCAAATGGATATGTAACGCGTGAACAAGGTGAAAAAGCGAAAGCTAAACCTTTAGGAGCGACAATCCGTGGGAGTGATAGCTATGTTTTTGCAGCTGATTATTTTACTGAAGAAGTACGGCGTCGTTTAATACATCGCTATGGGGCTAAAACACTTTATGAAGGTGGGCTTTCCATTCGTACAACGCTTGATCCGCATTTACAACTTATTGCGCGACGTGCTTTGCACGATGGATTAATTAGATTTGATCATGCGCAAGGATGGCGTGGAGCTTATGCGCATATTGATGAGAAAGGTGATTGGGGGGCAGAACTTGCAGATATCATAGGGCTAAGTGATGTTCCTGAATGGCGTTTAGCTGTTGTTCTTTCTACTAATCCCAACAAAGTAGAGATTGGTTTACAGCCACAGCGCGAAGCTTCAGGTATATTATCAAAAAAACGGGAAATTGCTGTTTTATCTGAAGCTAATTCAAAATGGGCACTCCATGTTGTAAAAGAAAATGGTTATCGAAAAACTGTTCAGAATTTATCTCATGTTCTGCAAGTTGGGGATGTCATTTTTGTTGAAAAACTATCCAATACAAACAACACTTATCGTTTACAACAAATTCCAAAGGTTGAAGGTGCAATTGTTGCTATGGAACCTCATACAGGGCGCGTTCTTGCTATGGTGGGAGGATTTTCTTTTGCCGCATCTGAATTCAATCGTGCAACCCAAGCTTACCGCCAACCGGGGTCTGCTTTTAAGCCTTTTGTTTATGCAGCAGCTCTTGATAACGGATATACACCAGCATCCGTTGTTTTAGATGGCCCCATTGAAGTTCGTCAATATAATGGTGAAGTTTGGCAACCCAAAAATTATGGTGGTACCTTTGCAGGACCTTCAACGTTGCGTTATGGTATTGAGCATTCTCGTAATCTTATGACAATACGGCTTGCCAATGATATGGGAATGCCTCTTGTCGCTGAATATGCAGAACGCTTTGGGGTGGTAGATAAATTGCAGCCTTATCTTCCCATGGCTTTAGGGGCTGGTGAAACAACAGTATTACGGATGGTTACAGCTTATTCCGTTATTGCCAATGGCGGACGCTCTATTAAACCTTCTCTGATAGACAGAATTCAAGATCGTTATGGGAAGACAATTTATCGTCATGATGATCGTATTTGCGAAAATTGTAATACGAATTCATGGAATAATCAAAGTGAGCCCACATTGATTGATGAGCGAGATCAAGTTCTTGACCCTATGACAGCTTATCAAATTACCTCGATGATGGAAGGGGTTGTTCAGCGTGGTACTGCGGCACGTTTACGTTATCTTAATCGACATATTGCCGCTAAAACAGGAACAACCAATGACTCTAAGGATGTCTGGTTTATGGGATTTACTCCTGACATTGTCGTTGGTATTTTTGTCGGTTATGATCAACCAGCTTCGTTAGGATATAATGGAACAGGAAGTTCATTAGCTGCACCTATTTTTGGTGATTTTATGGCAGATGCTCTTAAAGGGAAGCCAGATGTTCCCTTTAAGATGCCAAAAGGTATGATTTTAATGCCAATTAATCGGAAAACAGGAATGCTTGCCGAAAGAGGAGATCAAGATGTCATTATAGAAGCATTTAAACCAGGGACTGGTCCTGCTGATATATATCAAGTTATTGGGAGTACAAATTCTTTTCAAGAAGGTGTTCCTGCAGTAACGACTTCTCCACAAGTCAACAAAGCACTTGAAAGTGGGACAGGTGGCCTGTATTAATCGACAAAATCTCCTTTTGCCATGAGTCATGGTTTTTATCTTTTTTTACAATGTCGGTTCTATAAATAGAGTGATAGAACTGTACCATTTTCTGATAGCAGCTATTAAATTTGTATAAAATGCTAAGAGACACAACCAAAAAGAGTTTTTTAAAATACGGTGTTAAATTATGCGAGCAGAAATAGAAACATTAGTTGATGAAATCCAGAAAGCAATACAATTGCTAAGGGGGCATCTTTGACTGGGATCAATCACTAAAGCGTCTTGAATATCTTAATCAAAAAGCGGAAGATCCATCATTATGGGATGATGCACAACGAGCACAGGATATGATGCGTGAGCGTCAACGTCTTGATGATTCAATCAATGGTCTTTTATCATTTACAAAAACACTTGAAGAATGCATTGAGCTTATTGCGATGGGCGAAGAAGAAAGTGATGTGGAAATTATCGCTGATGCAGAAAGATCAATACGTAATCTTAAAAATGAGATAGATAAAAGGCAAATTGACGTACTTCTTTCAGGAGAGGCAGATCCGAATGATACCTATTTAGAAGTTCATGCTGGAGCAGGGGGAACAGAAAGCCAAGATTGGGCTTCTATGCTCTTACGTATGTATATGCGATGGGCTGAACAGCATGAAATGAAGGTTGAGATTTTAGAAATTCATGATGGAGAAGAGGCAGGAATAAAGTCAGCGACTATTCTTGTAAAAGGGCATAATGCTTATGGAATGTTAAAAACAGAATCAGGTGTTCATCGCTTAGTGCGGATTTCTCCATTTGATTCGAATGCAAAGCGCCATACCTCTTTTGCGAGCATTTGGGTTTATCCAGTTATTGATGACAATATTGAAGTTGATGTTTCAGAGGCAGATGTGCGTATTGATACATATCGTGCATCTGGAGCAGGAGGACAACATGTTAACACGACAGATTCTGCTGTTCGCATCACACATATAAAAACGGGTATTGTTGTTCAATGTCAAACAGAGCGTTCTCAACATAAAAATCGCGCTACGGCTTGGTCGATGTTGCGTGCACGGCTTTATGAAGAAGAGCTTAAAAAAAGAGAAGAAGAAACCAATGCTGCTGAATCTTCTAAAACAGAAATCGGATGGGGACATCAAATTAGATCTTATGTTCTTCAACCCTATCAGCTTGTCAAAGATTTGCGTACAGGAATTGAAAATACGGATCCACAATCCGTACTTAATGGTAATTTAGATGCATTTATAGAGGCAGCACTCGCACGGCGCATTTATGGACAAGACAAAAAAATTGAGGATATTCGTTAATTACATATCCTTCCTTCAAGCCATGTAGATTTTTTCTTAAGCTGTTCGTTTTATGGATGCTGTGATGTTATATAGCCTTTGATACTTTAAAGGTTTAAAGGTTTAAAGGGGGATTTTCTTGTTCCTTTCTTCAACTTTTTCTCACACGCTAATTCTGCTTATGATATTGCAAGTGATAGGAAGAATCTGAAATCAGAAAATTTTGCGATATTCGGGGGACTAATATAAATGTAAAACAATTCATTATCCTTATAAATCAATATATTGTAAAAATTGAATCCGTTGAAAAACTAAAATCAATTAGGGAGAATAACTTTTGCTTTTGAAGGTAAATCAAACACTCAATTTACAAGTTACCATTATGATATAAAAGTGTTGCAGTAGCTAAAACATTTTCAACATGCCCAGATACGCTTACTTTGCGCCATTCTTCTGCTATTATTCCATTTGCATCAATTAAAAAAGTGCTCCGTTCAACTCCCATATATTTGCGTCCATACATGCTTTTCTCAACCCAAACACCATAAGCTTCGAGGGTCGTTTTTTCTTCATCAGAAACCAAGATGACATCAAGTTCATGTTTTATTTTAAATTTATCATGTTTTTTTACATTATCTGGAGAGATTCCAATAACAGCAACACCGATTTCATCAAATTTCATCTTTAATTTTGTGAAATCAAGTGCTTCACTTGTGCAACCACTGGTGTCATCTTTGGGATAAAAATATAAAACAACAGGCTTTCCTTTAAAGTCAGAAAGACACACTGTCTCACCTCCATCGCGCGGCAAAGTAAAATCAGGAGCAAGAGCACCTTTCATTGGTCTTGTCATTGTTTTCATCTTTCTTTTTTGTGTAACAGGTATAAGATATCAGAGTACACAGAAGAAAAGAACTATTCAACTCTCTAGAATTTTATCGTTTTGAAGAGACTTTTATTTCCCTAACAAAATTCGCCCTATCACAACGATTGAATTGAAAGAACAAGCTCGACGTGAACAACATAAACAAAACAGCAAAAGATTATACTGGTTTCATTACAACATGTTTTTTCTTACCAAAAGAAAGTTTAATGGTTCCTTCTGCACTGACATCCCCTTCAATAATAAGATGTGTTTCATCCTCAATAATTTGATCATTTACACGGACACCTCCACCTTGAACGTGTCGGCGTGCCTCACTATTAGATCTAGCGAGTCCTGCTTGTACTAAAAGAGTGAGCAATCCAACACCTTTTTTTAATTCTGAGGCATTAATTTCAACAGTTGGAAGATTTTCTCCCAGAGTTTTTTCTTCAAACGTCTTGCGAGCCGTTTCTGCTGCTGCATCAGCAAGAACACGTCCATGCAACATTGCTGTAATTTCTGTTGCAAGAATTTTTTTTGCTTCGTTAATTTCAGTTCCTTGTAATAGAGAAAGTTTAAGAATCTCATCCATCGGCAATGGAGTATAGAGCTTTAGAAATCGTGTTACATCAGCATCTTCTGTATTGCGCCAGTATTGCCAAAATTGATAAGGTGAAAGTTTATCCGCATTTAGCCATACAGCCCCATTCAATGATTTACCCATTTTGGCACCGGAAGAGGTTGTCAGCAATGGTGATGTTAACGCATATAATTGCGGTGTTCCTAAACGATGTCCTAATTCGATTCCGTTAATAATGTTGCCCCACTGATCAGAGCCCCCCATTTGCATACGCAACCCATAACGTTTATAAAGTTCAACAAAGTCATAAGCTTGCAGAATCATATAATTAAACTCTAAGAATGACAAAGAGTGCTCACGCTCAAGTCTGAGTCTGACAGAATCAAATGACAACATACGGTTGACAGAAAAATGCTTTCCTACATCACGCAAAAATTCTAAGTAGTTTAAATTGCATAACCATTCAGCATTATTCACAATACAAGCATCGGTTTCTCGGTCACCGAATGTCAAATAGTTAGCAAATACCTTTTTAATACCATCAATATTTGCAGCAACATCATCTTGTGTCAGAAGGCGTCGCGCTTCGTCTTTGAAAGAAGGATCACCAATCAATCCGGTTCCTCCACCCATTAAAGCAATGGGGCGATGACCCGTTTTTTGTAACCAATAAAGCATCATAATCTGAAGAAGACTTCCAGCATGTAAACTCGATGCTGTTGGGTCAAATCCAGTATAAGCGCTTACAGTTTCTTTTGAAAAAAGATCATCTAAGCCTTTTTCATCTGAAATTTGGTGGATAAAACCACGTTCGCTCATAATGTGTAAAAAATCAGATTTAAAGGCAAACACAGATTTAATTTCCTAATTTAAGAGTGCATTTATTGTATATAATAGGCGACTATATAACGAATTATTAATGCGTTATCTATCATAACTGACGCACACCTCACAAGAGAAAGAGACATATTGGTAGTATAAAGATAATAATACAGGTATTATTTCTTTTTTACGCTAAAAAAGAAACTTCTTAGTAATAGAAAAAAGGTGTTCTGTTATTCTCATTTCTATCCTGAAATAAAATTTAGAAAAATTTTAAATGCAGACTAAAAAAAATTACTTTGTTATGATCAGAGACGATTTTTGCTAATTTTTTATAAATCTATCGTATTTTCCTAAGTTAGTGAAAGTATTTCAGGAGGAGGAGCGAGAAGTTCATTGGAGATATGGTTATCCAAATAGTGGGCACATCGTTCAATAAGTTTTTCATGACATCCACTGAAAAAGTGATTAGCCTCTTCCAATATTTCTTGTGTAATGATGATACCTTTTTGTGTTTTTAATTTATCGACAAGTATTTGAACATCTTTTGGAGGGGCAACTTTATCGATACCGCCATGAATGATAAGTCCAGAAGAGGGACAAGGTGCAAGAAATGAAAAGTCATAAACATTAGGCTGAGGGGCAACTGAGATAAATCCCTCAATTTCCGGTCGGCGCATTAAAAGCTGCATACCAATCCATGCTCCAAATGAGTATCCTGCTACCCAACAATTTTTAGAGTCTGGATGTTGTGTCTGCACCCAATCGAGAGCAGCAGCAGCATCTGAAAGTTCTCCTATTCCATAATCAAATTCACCCTGACTACGACCAATACCACGAAAGTTAAAACGTAAAGTTGTAAAGCCACGTTGTTGGAACATATAAAAGAGGTCATAGACAATTTTATGATTCATAGTTCCACCAAATTGGGGATGAGGATGCAAAATGATCGCAATGGGTGCATTTTTTTGTTGTGAAGGTTGATAACGCCCTTCGAGCCGACCCGCGGGACCGTTAAAAATAATTTCTGGCATAAAATGCTCCTTAATGCAATAAAAGGCTCTCTTTGACCCTGGTCGACTTTTACCATAGAATCTCTTAAATAATTATTAGATATTCTTTTTTTAGTGCACTTTTCAAGAAAAATGCGCTATTTTTTCAATCAATTCATAAGATTAATGATTGCGATGTAAAATGGTTATAAAACGCCGATATTTTGATCATAACGCAACAACACCGCTCAAAAAAGTGGCACGGATAGCGTTACTGGAATCTTTAGAGATATTTGGTAATCCATCATCGGTTCATAAGGAAGGGCGTGCCGCTAAAACTTTGTTGCAAAAGTCCCGTCGGCAAATCGCTGAAAATCTTAAAACAGATCCAGATCACGTGGTATTTACCTCTGGTGCGAGTGAAGCCGCAATGACTTTGTTAACACCTTTTTACAATATGGGGAAAGCAAAAGTTAAATTTTCTCATCTTTACCTTGGAGCGACTGAACATCCCTCTGTTGCAGAGGGAGGACGTTTTTCTAAAGAGTTGATAAGCGTCATTGATGTTGATCAAGATGGGCTCATACAACAAGATAAATTAACATCACTCTTAACGGTTCACGATAAAACAACAGGTTTACCTCTTGTTGCTATTCAAGCTGCAAATAGTGAAACGGGTGTTATTCAACCGTTAACAGAAATCGCCGCTATTGTTCGGGATTTAGGAGGCACTCTTATAGTTGATTTGACACAATATGTAGATAAAAATTTTGTGGATATTCATCAGCTAGGAGGAGACTTTTTTATACTGTCTGCACATAAAGTTGGCGGTCCTAAAGGAATCGGTGCTTTTGTTTCATGTGGTAATCTTCTCATGCCACACCCTCTTATTATTGGGGGAGGACAAGAAAAAGGTCTCCGTGGAGGAACAGAAGCATTGCCCCTTATTGCTGCTTTTGGGGCAGCAATGACTGATTGCTTCACACAGGAGGAAATAAAACAGTTAATATATTTACGCAATAAATTAGAAGCTGGACTACAAAAAATAAGTAAAAATGTTGAGATTTTTGGCAAAAGAGTTCAACGTTTGCCAAATACAACTTACTTTACCGTGAAAAATATAAAAGCTGAAACGATGCAAATTGCTTTTGATTTAGAAGGGTTTTCTTTATCATCCGGCTCTGCCTGTTCTTCAGGAAAAGTAAAACAAAGCAAAGTGTTGGAGGCAATGGGGTATCATGTTCCAAATGGTGCCATTCGCATTTCGCTAGGGCGTGGCACAACTTCTGAAGATATTGATGATTTTCTGTCGTTTTTTTCTCAAATTATAAGCAGGAAAAAAGGGGAAGATTTATCATCAGAAAGTTATAAAAATTAGAATTATTTTAAAAATAAAATAAGTTTGATTGAAATTTTTGCGCTTTACCTATAGCCTAGGAGATAACTTGCTTACTTTAATCTTGTAAAAAACAAGACTTTAGTTACCGGTTTTTGACGCCAAAAAATGGAGAAAATTTATGCCGGCAGTACAAGAAACGATACGCCAAGTACGTGAAATAGATGTTGACCAATATAAATATGGTTTTGAAACCAATATTGAAACCGATAAAGCTCCAAAAGGCTTAAATGAGGATATTATCAAATTTATTTCCGCTAAAAAAAATGAGCCTGAATGGATGCTAACATGGCGCTTAAAAGCTTATCGCCGTTGGCTGACAATGCAAGAGCCTCATTGGGCGCGTCTTGAATATCCTAAAATTGATTTTCAGGAGCTTTATTATTATGCTGCTCCCAAAAATCATACAGGACCAAAATCTTTGGATGAAGTGGATCCTGAGTTATTAGCAACGTACGAAAAACTTGGCATTCCCCTTAAAGAACAAGAGATTTTGGCAGGAGTAAGAAAACAGTCTGATCCCTCCACTTTTGATGACAGTATGTCTGTATCGGGGCAGGTGGCTGTTGATGCAGTCTTTGATTCTGTTTCTGTTGTAACAACATTCAAAAAAGAGCTGGCACGCGCCGGTGTGATTTTTTGTTCTATTTCAGAGGCGATTATTGAACATTCTGAGCTTATCAAAGAATATTTAGGAACAGTTGTACCTATAAGTGATAATTATTATGCGGCCTTAAATGCTGCTGTCTTTACAGATGGTTCATTTGTTTATATTCCCAAAGGGGTTCGTTGTCCTATGGAGCTTTCAACTTATTTTAGGATTAATGAACGCAACACTGGCCAATTTGAACGAACATTGATTATCGCCGCTGAAGATTCCTATGTTTCTTATCTTGAAGGGTGTACAGCACCCCAACGTGATGAAAACCAACTTCATGCTGCTGTTGTTGAGCTTATTGCCCTTGAAAATGCAGAGATTAAATATTCTACAGTACAAAACTGGTATCCTGGCGATAAAGATGGAAAGGGCGGTATTTATAATTTTGTGACGAAGCGTGGAGATTGTCGAGGTGATAGCTCTAAAATTTCATGGACACAAGTTGAAACCGGTTCTGCGATTACTTGGAAATATCCATCCTGCTTACTCCGTGGTAATAATGCGCGTGGAGAATTTTATTCTATTGCTGTTGCAAACGGTTATCAACAAATTGATTCTGGTACAAAAATGATTCATTTGGGAGAGAATACATCCAGTCGCATTATTTCCAAAGGTATTTCTGCAGGTTTTTCAAATAACACTTATCGGGGACAAGTCACAGCGCATCGAAAAGCACAAAATGCGCGTAACTTTACGCAATGTGATAGTTTGTTAATCGGAAATGATTGTGGTGCGCATACAGTTCCTTATATTGAAGCAAAAAATGCAACAGCTCAGTTTGAACATGAAGCCACAACATCAAAAATTTCTGATGACCAACTTTTTTATGTTATGCAAAGAGGAATTCCCGAAGAAGAAGCTATCGCATTAATTGTAAATGGTTTTGTAAAAGAGGTCATTCAAAAACTTCCCATGGAATTTGCTGTCGAAGCACAAAAGCTTATTAGTATTAGCCTTGAAGGTAGTGTTGGATAATTTTATTTAATTAGATAAATAGAAGACTTTATGTAAAAAGGCTGTAACGGTAGCACATAATGCTAAAAATGACCTCTATGGTAATTACAAAAGTAGATGGATGCTAAGGTAAAATAATACGCATTGATATCTGAAAAACAGCCAAAACAGGATTAAATTATGTTAGAGATCAAAAATTTGCACGCCCGTATTGCTGAAACCGATACAGAAATTATTCGTGGTTTAAACTTGACAGTTCAAGATGGAGAAGTTGCCGCTATCATGGGACAAAATGGAGCCGGAAAATCAACTTTATCTTATTTGCTTGCTGGTCGTGATGATTATGAAATAACAGAAGGAGCTATTCTCTATAATGGACAATCACTTTTAGAAATGGATCCAGCAGAACGTGCTGCATATGGTGTTTTTCTTGCATTTCAATATCCAATGGAAATACCAGGGGTAGCAACAATGGAATTTTTAAAAGTTGCGATGAATTCTCAACGCAAAGCGCGAGGTGACGAAGAACTTAAAATTCCTGAATTTATAAAATGTGTTAAAGAAGTTTCAGCCAAACTTGAAATAGATATGGATATGCTAAAGCGTCCATTAAATGTAGGTTTTTCAGGTGGAGAAAAAAAACGCGCTGAAATTTTACAAATGGCACTTCTTGAACCTACACTTTGCATTTTAGATGAAACGGATTCTGGTTTAGATATTGATGCACTAAAAATTGTTGCAGATGGTGTTAATAAACTTCGGGATTCAAAACGTTCATTTTTGGTGATTACCCATTATCAACGGCTGCTTAATTATATTATTCCTGATACGGTACATGTTCTTTATAAAGGACAAATTATCAAAAGCGGTGATAAATCCTTAGCGCTTTATTTAGAGCAAAATGGGTATGCTGATCTTATTAGGGAAGCGGTTTGAGGTTATTAAATATGAATGCACAGCAAAACTTGTTAGCGGTTGAAGAAAATATACTCAGTAATTTCAATCAGTATGTAAACCACTTACCTGGTGATAAAGCTGTACAGGAAATCCGCAAGAAAACTATTGAGCAGTTTCAAATGACACGGCTTCCTTCCCGTAAAATCGAAAGTTGGCATTATACCAATCTGCGTACCTTACTGAAGTCTATTAGCAATTTTTCAAAAGTTCAAGACAATCAATTGGTTGATGCATTGCTTTCAGAAAGTGCTGTTTTCTCCATAAACAATGGAAAAACATCGATAGAGTCAAAGGTAGACAACATTGCAGTAAAACGCCTTTCAGACGCATTAGAAGATAATTCTGTACAGATAAATCAAAACATTTCTGATGAAGATTTTATTGGACAGTTAAATACAGCTTTTGTTACAGATGGTTGGCTTTTTCACATCCCTGAAAATACAAAGTTAAGTATCCCCATTGAATTACAAAATATACAAATGGGGGGACAATCTCATATTTTTTCGGATATAAAAGTTGATAAAAATAGTCAAGTTATGTTTATTGAACATCAGGTCGGCAATGATAAAGATACCTTTGTCAGTTCAATATTTTCATTAAATGTTGCTGCTGATAGTGATGTTACGTGGATTCTCATTCGCAATCGTGATTTTAATTCTACACAATTTGGTCGATTTTGTGCTGTTCTTGATCAAAGAGCGAAGTTATCACTTTATGTCATTAATATAGGGAGTCAATTAAATCGCCAAGAAATCGATATTGAATTACAGGGAGAAGAATCTGATTTTCAATTACGCGTCATAAATTTATTATCAGGACAAACACATAGTGATCTTACAATGACTGTTCGTCATGTGGAAGAAAAATCAACATCAACCGAAATTATACGCAATGTGGTTACAGATAAGGCTGTTGGTGTTTTCCAAGGAATAATACGTGTTTCTCAAAAAGCGCAAAAAACAGATGCACGCATGGCTTGTAATAGCCTTATTCTTTCAGATGATGCAGAATTTAATGCAAAGCCTGAACTGGAGATTTTTGCTGATGATGTTGCATGTGGTCATGGTGCAACAGTTGCTAATATTAATCATGATTATCTTTTTTATCTTATGACACGTGGTATCCCTTTTAAAACGGCTCGTGCGCTTTTGATTAAAGGATTTATCTCTGAGCTCATTGATGACATCAAGCAAGATAATATTCAAATCGTTTTGGAGAATATCATTAGTAAATGGCTTGAAAAAAATGTTTAAGGTAGAAAAAATGGAAAATAACGTACAAACATTTACTTATAATGTCGAAGAAATTCGGCGTGATTTTCCTATTTTGCACCATCAAGTTTATGGAAAGCGATTAGCATATCTTGATAGTAGTGCTTCTGCCCAAAAACCAATGTCAGTACTCAATGCAATGAATAATTATTATCACTATAGTTATGCTAATGTGCATAGGGGAATGTATTTTTTAGCCAATATAGCAACACAATCATATGAAAATTCTCGTGAAACCGTTCGTGTTTTTCTAAATGCTCAAAAAGCTGAAGAAATTGTTTTTACGAAAAATGCAACAGAAGCTATTAATACTGTTGCTTATGGTTGGGCGATGCCAAAACTCAAGGAAGGTGATGAGATTGTTCTAACGATCATGGAACATCATTCAAATATTATTCCTTGGCATTTTCTCCGTGAACAAAAAGGTGTTAAACTTATTTTTGTTCCTGTCGATGAAAATGGTGTTCTGCACATTGAAGATTTCCAAAAATCTTTAAGCGAAAAAACGCGGCTTGTTGCTATAACGCATATGTCCAATATATTAGGAACGGTGCCTCCTGTTAAAGAGATTATTAAGCTAGCACATCAAAATTCTATTCCGGTTCTTGTTGATGGTTCTCAAGGAGCAGTACATTTAACCGTTGATGTGCAAGATCTCGATTGTGATTGGTATGTCTTTACAGGTCATAAGCTTTATGGACCCACTGGTATTGGTGTTTTGTATGGTAAAGAAGATAGATTAGAAGAAATGCGTCCTTTTCAAGGGGGAGGGGAAATGATCGAGGAGGTAACAACCGATAAGGTTTTTTATAATGCTCCTCCTTACCGTTTTGAAGCAGGCACTCCTCCTATCGTTGAAGCTATTGGATTAACTGCGGCTATTGATTATATACAAGAGAAAGGTCGGAGTAAGATTCATGCCCATGAGAGGTCCCTTTTAGCTTATGCGCAGGAAAAACTTAAAATGGTTGAGTCATTGCGTATTTATGGTCATTCTCCCAATAAAGGAGCTATTATATCATTTACAATTGAAGGGATTCACGCCCATGATATCGCTATGTTTATTGATAGAAAAGGGGTTGCGATACGTGCGGGAACTCATTGTGCACAGCCTTTATTACAGCGCTTTGGTCTAACATCTATTTGCCGCGCATCGTTAGCCATGTATAACACTCAAGAGGATATAGATCAATTAGTAGAAGCATTGCAAGAAACAAGGACATTTTTTAATGGCTGAATCAATTGAAGAGCGTCATTCTACAGAATCCGTTGAAACTGTAAGCGAAAATAAAAAATCTTACATATCAGCAATTCCAGCAGACGAAATTGATCGTATGACAAATGATATTATTGCTGCTCTCAAAACAGTTTATGACCCAGAGATTCCTGCTGATATTTATGAGCTAGGACTGATTTATCGTATTGATATTGAAGATGATCGTTCAGTAAAAATTGAAATGACTCTTACAGCACCGGGATGTCCTGTTGCGGGTGAAATGCCAGGGTGGGTAGAAAATGCAGTCAGTGCAGTTGAAGGGGTTTCGTATGTTGAAGTCACTATGACTTTTGATCCACCATGGACACCTGATTGTATGTCAGAAGAAGCTCAAATTGCTGTCGGATGGTACTAAAAGTATTGTTAAGAGACTCTAATTTAGCCATTCATGAATAAGCTGTTTACTTTTCACAAGCATTTGAATTTAAGGACGATCGCATGAGTTATAATAAACAAAAACTAGAACTCACTTGGATTGGAAAAGAAAAACGCCCAAAACTAGAGCCTCGTATCTTATTAGAAGATCTTGAAAAATCTTATCACGCTCCGCACCAAGTATCTACCCAAGATATTTTTGATAATAAACTCATTTTTGGTGATAATTTGCTCGCACTCAAAGCGCTTGAACAAGAATATATGGGGAAGGTAAAATGTATCTATATCGATCCGCCTTATAATACAGGCAATGCCTTTGAACATTATGAAGATGGTTTAGAGCATTCCATATGGCTCAGCCTTATGAGAGACAGGCTAGAATTGTTACATCATTTACTGGCGGATGATGGAAGTATCTGGATTTCCATTGATGATGATGAACAAGCTTATCTTAAAGTGATGATGGATGAAATTTTTGGTCGCCAAAATTTCATCAACAACATTATTTGGCAAAAAAAATTTGCTCCGCAGAATGATGCAAAGTGGCTTTCAGACAATCATGATTTCGTGATAGTTTATGCCAAAGATAAAACGATTTGGCGCCCTCAATTGCTTCCTCGTTCAAGCGATATGGATGCGCGCTATAAAAATCCTGATAATGATCCGCGTGGGTTATGGCAATCTGGAGATTTGTCCGTAAAAAGAGTAACGCCTAAGGATATTTATGAAATCATCACACCTTCTGGACGCAAGGTGATGCCTCCTAATGGTAGAAGTTGGGCTATAAATGAAAAAAAATTCTTTGAATTATTGAAAGATAATCGTATTTGGTTTGGAACAGATAATAATGGAGTGCCACGTATTAAGCGTTTTTTATCAGAAGTAAAAAATGGTATGGTTTCAATGACGATTTGGCCCTACACAGAAGTGGGACACAACCAAGATGCCAAAAGAGAAGTTAAAATTTTTAATTCTGATAGTGTCTTTACAACTCCTAAACCGGAACGTTTAATGGAACGCATTATTCAACTTGCCACTAATCCCGGTGATCTTGTACTGGATTCTTTTGCTGGTTCTGGCACAACCGGTGCTGTTGCCCATAAAATGGGAAGGAAGTGGATTATGATTGAACTTGGTGAGCATTGTCACACCCACATTATCCCTCGTTTAAAACAAGTCATTGATGGAACTGATCAAGGGGGAATTTCCAAAAGTGTCAATTGGCAAGGTGGCGGTGGATTCCGTTATTATCGCCTTGCACCTTCCCTGTTGCAAAAAGATCCATGGGGACAATGGATTATTAGTCGCGAATATAATGCTGCCATGCTATCAGAAGCCATGTGCAAACATATGGGATTTACCTACGCACCTGATGAAAATCATTATTGGATGCAAGGGTATTCAACCGAAACAGATTATATTTATGTCACAACAAGCGCTATGACCCATGAACAACTCCGTATAATGAGTGAAGAGGTTGGCTCTCATCGCACGTTGCTGGTTTGTGGTACAGCCTTTGATACAAAATCAGCATTCTTTGAAAATCTAACACTCACTAAAATCCCCCGTGCAATATTAGAAAAATGCGAATGGGGAAGGGACGATTACAGTTTAAATGTAGCCAATCTTGAACCAGTGATTGTGGTAAAAGAAAACAACAAAAATAAAGATATTATTACGCAAGCAGAATTAGATTTATTTGAATAGTATATAAAAAGCGGAGTTTTTCATGAACACTGTTGAAAAAAGGATTTCTGCTCGCTTATCGTTACGTGATCCTCAACGTGAATCTTTAAATATTTTGGTAAAAATCTTAGAAAATATAGAGCTTTCTAAAAATGCTGATTTGGTTGCAGAGTTAGAAGTGATAAAAAATCTTTATCCTTCTGTACAAGATTTTGAACGAAATTTTCCCTCTTTTTGTTTTGCCTTAGCAACGGGTGTTGGGAAAACGCGACTTATGGGGGCTTTTATCAGCTATCTTTATTTAACAGGTCGTAGTCGCCATTTTTTTGTTTTAGCGCCAAATTTGACTATTTATGAAAAGTTAAAACAGGATTTTAGTCCCCAAAGTCCGAAGTATGTTTTCAGTGGAATGAGTGAATTTATTGCCAATAGACCCGTTATTATTACAGGTGAAGATTATGAAAGTGGTAAAGGTATTCGTGTTGATGAACACCATATTCAAGGACAAAAGCGTTTGTTTGAGAATAGAGATACGGCCTTTATCAATATTTTTAATATTTCTAAAATTAATACAACGGATAATAAAAAAGGCGCACTAAAATCTAGTATTCCGCGAATTAAACGCTTACAAGAAACGATTGGTGAAAGTTATTTTGATTATCTCGCAAATCTTCCTGATTTAGTTTTGTTAATGGATGAAGCACATCGTTATCGAGCTTCTGCTGGTGCGGCAGCAATTAATGAGTTAAAACCTGTTTTAGGAATAGAGCTTACAGCGACACCAAAAACAATAGGTGCAAAACCCGTAGATTTTAAAAATGTTGTCTATAGTTATTCACTTGCAGAGGCTATGAGAGATGGTTTTGTAAAAGAGCCTGCTGTTGCTACACGTAAAGATTTTCAACCTCAAAATTATACATCTGAACAATTAGAACATATCAAATTACAAGATGCAATTCATGCCCATGAAAACGTGAAAGCAGATTTAATTGCCTATGCCAAAGATTATAACAAAAAGTTTGTTAAGCCTTTTATTTTAGTTGTCGCTCAAGATACAAATCATGCACAGAAATTGCGTGATTTATTGGAAACAGATGATTTTTTTGCAGGAGCTTATAAGGGAAAAGTTATAGAGATTCATACAAAACAGTCGAATATAGAAGAAGATCAAAATATTCAAAAGCTGATTGCAATTGAAGATTCTCATGACCCAACAGAAATTGTTATTCACGTTAATAAATTAAAGGAGGGGTGGGATGTTACGAATCTCTATACTATTGTACCGTTGCGTGCATCGGCTTCAGAAATTTTAACAGAGCAAACAATTGGGCGTGGATTGCGTTTGCCTTATGGGTATAGAACAGGCGTGGAAGCTATTGATCGTTTAACAATTATTGCGCATGATCGTTTTCAAGATATTATTGATCGTGCAAACGATCCAAACTCAATTATAAAAAAGCATATTGAGATTGGAACAGGAGGGAATATCCCCTTTGAAAAGACCGATATAGTGACAGTTCCAAGTCAAGTAGAAGCTTTATTGATGCAAACGATGGTAATACGTAATTCCGATATAAATGGAGCATCTTCTGATTTACAAGGTATCATATTACGTCATACAGATTCCCCTACATTAACGCCTGAAGAGCAAGATATTGCAGCGATCGCGTGGGATCTTATCAAAGAGAATGATAAATTGCCAAGTTCTCAAATGCTTTGTTCTGCACAGATACAAGAAAAAATTGCTAATAAAGTTATGAATATTAAGCCTTCATCACAAAAGTCTCTTGTATCAAAAGTGGTGACAATTCTGACAAAACAATTAACAGAACTAATAATAGATATTCCAAATATTATACTCATTCCTTCGCGTGATGTTACTTATGGTTTTTATGATTTTGATTTGGAAAATTTAGAAAACTTAAATTTTCAACCTGTTAGTAAAGAACTTTTAATTCGAGAATTGCGTACCCATAAAAGCATTTTTCTCACATCTAAGAATGAATATGTCAAAGAGCCTTATCTTGAAAACTACATCATTCGTGGTTTGATTGATAATGACTTTGTCGATTATGATAACCATACGCTCTTATTACGAAAATTAGCTAGTCAGATAGTAGAACATTTCCGATCTTATTTACCCAATGATACAGCTGTTGAGAACGTATTAATTCACTATCAGCACAAGCTTACTAGTTTTATTGTTGCGCAATTAAGAGAACATCAATGGGAAACGCAAAAAGATTATGCGGTTAAAGTTACACGAGGTTTTACAATTTTACAACCTATCCATTATGTGTTGCCGCAAGGGACGTCTCCTCTTGATTTTCGTAATATTCCTGCCATTAAAAGCGATATTAAAAAACTTGTATTCAGCGGCTTTAGAAAATGCTGTTATCCTTTACAAAAGTTTGATTCAGTAGAAGGGGAATTACGATTTGCCCAAATATTAGAGGATGATGCAAAAGTATTGAAATGGATGAAACCCGCTCGAGGTTTTTTCAGAATAGAATATGATAAAGGATCAATCTATGAACCAGACTTTGTTGTAGAAACGAAGGATGCCAAATATCTTTGTGAGCCTAAAAAAGCCTCTGAAATGCAAAATCCTATTGTTTTAAAAAAGAGAGAAGCTGCAGTTCAATGGTGTTGTCATGCAACGCGCTATGCGGCAACTTATGGCGATAAAAAATGGTATTATGTTCTTATTCCCCATGATGCTATTAAAGCAAATAGTAGTTTTGAAGGTTTGTGTGCAGAGTTTACCATTTCAGAATCTATACTTGAGAGCTCATAACTTTTTGCTTCAAAAATAAAACACATAAGTTTTTTTAATTGACGGGTGTGAGGTTCAATCAAATATTTGAATAATTATTTTAACTTTTTTCTAACGACGTTAAAAGAAAAATGTATAGAAAAGTTATACAAGATTATGCTTTTGTATGGGGATTTGTAGCACATTTACAATTTTTTATAAAAGTACAATCTTATTTTCGTTATGTGAAAAGATCTTTGAGTTATAGTTATAAATTAAAAAAAATATTTTAATTTTATTGAGTAATTTGATAAATGTTCTTTTTTTAAAAAAACTTAAACAGTTTATTGTTCTTTCATTTAAAACGCCTGAATATAATGAAATACCCAGAGGATAAAAGGGGGAGTTTTTCATATGACTTTAAATTTAACAAACACTGTTTTTAATTTTTTAAAGAAAAACCCGACAAAAAAGTTTACAGCTCGAGAAATTGCTCAATGGATATTTGAAAATTACCCAGAAAAATGCCGTCAAAAACAAAAGAATTCAACGGCAATAATCACTCCCCTTAATAGTGATGCAGCTCTTATTCAGCAAATTGTTGCTGAAATAGGGGCAAAACGCCCTCAGTTACAAAAGCGTTATTCAGAAATTAAAACCACTGAAGGACGACCGCGACAATATTATTTTACTGAACAAACAGATAGTGCTGAAATTGATACAATAGAGGACAATGCAAAGAGTAGAACAGAAGATGGCTCTGTTAAAGAGCATGATCTTTATCCATTATTATCTAAATTTTTATGGTCAGAGCTTGCAGTTTATAGCAAGCGCATTAATGAGAAATGTTCTCGTAATAAACATGGTGCAGGCGGAAATAAATGGCTTTATCCAGATCTCGTAGGGATGCAAGATTTAAGCAAGGAATGGAATCGTGAAATCAAAGACTGTGTTTTGCAATATTTTGATAAAAAGACAAAGCTTTGGTCTTTTGAAGTAAAAATTCTCATCAATCGTTCAAATTTACGAAAAGCATTTTTTCAAACAGTTAGTAATTCTTCATGGGCTAATTTGAGTTATTTAGTTGCTAGTGAAATTGAAGGAGTTGATACATTAAAAGAGCTTCGGATGCTTTCAAGTTTGCATGGAATTGGATTTATAAGACTTAATAAGGAAAACTCTTCCGAGAGTGAAATCTTAATTCCTGCCAAAGAACGTAGTGATATTGATTGGGATACTGCTAATAGATTAGTGGAGGAAAACAAAGATTTTCTTGATTATATTAAGCTCATTCGTCAATTTTATCAAACTGGTGAGATGCGTCCACTAGATTGGGATCGTATGTATCTATGAGGAGTATTTTTAAAAAGACTCTATTATTTAAAAGCCTTTTTTCAGAGTGATGAAAAATTACTCTAATTATTTTGTTTGACTTATTATATTGATATTGTATCAATTAAAATTTTTCTCACGTACCTCATGAGTAGGGTTGAGTAGGGGAAGAGTAAAAATTCTGTTTTAGGCCTGTTATATTTTGTGCATTGAGCGTGATTCCATTAGATACTAGACTTAATGATTATAATTTATTATAAATTTTTTATTATAGAGAGTGAAATTCGACTTTTTTGCTTTTTTACATCAAGCATGGAAAATATTACTTCCTCATATTGAAGTCTTCTTACGGAGAATTTACACTACTATTTCTTTAATTTCCATTGCTGTTCGTTTTGATGATTATTAAGCTTTTTGTTATCCGAACTAAACATTCAAAAAAACATTAATTTTATAAAATATTCACACAGTTTACTCAATTTCTTGAAATAGATTTAAAAAATAAATTTCTCTCACACCTTATGGTAAAGGGAGTGTGTACTGTCGCAGTCTGCCACAATACACTCTTTATTTTTCAATAATACCGCACGCTAAACGTGCACCACCTCCGCCAAGCGGTAATGGTTTATCTGATTGATTATCAGCCCCTAAATGAATGACTAAAGAGCGCCCTTTAATTTCAGAGATTTTTTTTAATCGTGGAGCAAGAACGCTCATTATGGCATATCCCTGCTTATCAACATAAAGTGCTGGTAAATCACCAAGATGACCATTGACATTATAAGGTCCTAAATGTTTTCCGGTATGTTCCGGATCATAATGTCCACCTGCGCTTCCACCAATTATACCATCTTTTGTATCACATGAAGGATTTACATGTACATGAAAACCATGTATCCCTTCTGATAAAGTAGATAAATTAGGGATGAAAATCAAACCGTGTATGTTTTCTTCAATTTTAATGCTACCAATAGCCTTTTTGGAATTGTTATCTTCTAATTTATAAATATTTACTTGTTTTGATAGTGCTAATGCAGAATTTTTATGAATTAAAAATGCCATAAAAAACAATAATGATAATAATATTTTTTTCATGAAATACCTTTATCTTATACTTTAATATATTATATCTATAAATAACAATCTATATTAATGATATATTATATAAATGTCTTAAATTTAAATTTAAGAAAAATAATTTACATAGAAATATTCTGTTATTAGAAAGAGCAAATAAATTAAAGTGTGTTTATATATATTTCTGAACATAACTTTTATTTCTTGATCTATAAAAAATACAGCTTTTATGGATGGATAATTATATCTCGCTTACATTTCTTCAAGAGATGCTTTTAAAAAATCTACTTTTTGAGGTATAATAAGAAATTAAATAAGGAATTTTAGTAAGTTAGATGTTATTTCATTTATAATATGATAATCGTTTCATCAAAAAAAGAACATATAATTTGTTGATGATTTAATTGTTTTTCATAGAAAAAATGACGAGAAATTTCTATTCATTATGAAATTTATAAGAGAAAAAATTATTATGATTCATATAAATTTCCCAATAAAATACAGCATATACCGACACTCCCTCCCATTCCTGATCCTATCAGTGCTCCTATTATTATTCCGGCAGAAAGTGCTACTCCTATACCCATTGTGATAACTGGACCAAATCCTGGAAGAGCAATATAACCATAAGCTGCAAGAGTTGCCGCGATAGCTCCTGATATGCTACCATTTAAACCGCCAATGAAAGCAAATTCTTTAATAGAATGGTAGCACTTTTTTAATTTTTTTTTCTTACAGCTGTGAAAAGAAACGTTGCTGTAAGTTTTTAAATCAATCATATTCTTTTCTTTCATTTTGAATGCTAACTGTTCCTGAATAGTCAACGGATACGAAAAAAAGGGACTTTTTAAATTTTACTAAAGCACGCCAGATACCATTGTCATCTAAGCGCAATCGTTTAATATTCCCAAAACCATTTTGCATAAGACAATTTTTAACTTGTGAAGCAGTAAATGAGTTCTGACCTATTTTAGTGACCTTTTGAGTAGAGCTATAGGTAAAGGTTTGACAATAAGGAAGGTGAAAAACTTCACTTATTGAAGTCGTGACTATCAACGAGACACATGCAATCATTATAAAAAAAGTACTTAATTTCAAAAAATTATTTAGTGTCATCTTGTTACCATTTGTTGAAACAACACTTCATTAACCTCTGTGTTACTAACAGGTTCCAAAGATGATTTTATTTTTAATATTATACTTAACAATAAAAATTTTTAAAAATATATTGATTAAATAAAACTGTTTTTTTATTATTTATTTTCTTATTAAAATTAATTTTATAAAATAACTTTTTCAAAACGGTATTATTTTTCATTTTATTTATAGTTCTAAATTTAACAGCTATGATTTAGAAGATATCTTTATAATTTAATTTGTAGTATATAATTCAGTTTTCTCTTATTTCATATCAACATACTAAATATATATAATAATTTTTAATAAAAAATAATTTACAGTTATATTAATTACACATGTTATTATTATAAATAAATCAAATAAATATAATTAATTATTTTAATATAATTTGTTAATTCTTATAAAGAACAAAAATATTTTTTATATCAGTAATAGATATGATTGCAAAATGCAATTTATTATTTATTATTTTACGTTATTATCCATTATTGCTTAGTAGAGCTGTTTTGATGATTTTGTTGGAAATATTTGCATAATTTCCTTAAATCCATAACCGGGATACATTCCTTCGCGCATAAATAAATTACGTAATGGTGGGAAACTATGCAACAAACCAAGCCCAATGCTTCGTATGATATGAACAGGCAACATATGAGAAAGTAGAGCAGAGTTCAGCGCATGAACAGCTCCACTTCGGATTAATATATCTGGTTTGCGGCATTTGTTATAATGTGCAACAATCATTTCAGAGTTAGAATTGGATATTTTATTGGGTAAAATATCAATTAAAGTTTGGACATCACGGAATCCTAAATTCAATCCCTGTGCCCCAATAGGGGGAAAAACATGAGCGGCTTCACCCACTAAAATTGTTCGATTAGCAGCAAAATGATGAGAAAGAAGTCCGAAAAGCGGCCATGCTTGAATTGATGTTTCTAAGCTTAGCTTTCCAAGCATTGATTGCATTTGGTTTTCGATCATTTTTGCAATTGTTTTTGGTTCTATATTTAATAATTCCTCAGCGCGGGAAGGATGAACAACCCATACAAGACTAGATCTTCGTCCTGGTAGTGGAATCTGTGTAAATGGACCGTGTTCTGTATGAAATTCAGTTGATGTATTTTGATGAGAAAACTCATGAGAAAAGTTGAGAACAAGTGCTTTTTGTGGATAATTCCACTGTTTGACACTTATCCCTGCTGCGGCACGTGTAAGAGAGTGACGTCCATCAGCTGCAACAACAAGTGGTGCTTGAATAATTCTATGATCAGCAAGAGTAATGCATACATGGTTTTTTGTGTGATGAACAGATTTGGCTGCAGAAACAAATCTTGTAATATTGGGTGTATGTGTAACAGCGTCGACTAAAGCACTGTTCAATTTTACATTAGGTATATTATAGCCAAAAGCTTTTTCGCCAATTTCAGTAGAAGAAAAATGCACCGTAGGAGCATGCACAATTCTAGAAGTTATATCTATAATTCTCATGGACGATAAAGCAGCTGCATGTTTTTGAAGATTATCCCAAATATTGAGTTTTTGAAGCGTGCGTATCGCGGGCATCATAAGAGCCGTTGTCCGTAACTCATCTGTATGAGCAGGGGGCCCAACAAGAAAAACAGAAAGCCCCTTCTGTGCAAGACTCAGCGCGGCTAACATTCCGACAGGACCTGCACCAATAACAGCAATATCTTTATACTCTTCCTTTTCAAATATCACAACGATTTGAACCTTTATTCATTGAGAAAATATTTTAACATTTCCAAATGATCTCTCTCTTTTTATTATATGAAGCTCTTCTATTATTATAGTATGTAATAAATAATGCGATATAAAAAAGTAACCTTTTTATGATTTTTTTAAATGCTGAGTTATATCATCGTTAAAAAATGGCGTATTGATAGATGGTTGAAGACTTTAAAAACGAGGATAAGAAAACCTTGAAACGTAAATTAACAAAGAAAATCAAAACAAATGCTAAATTATTACGCCATAAAAAAGTAACAATGCCACAAGCAAAGGCCTTTTCCGTTCATTTACTAACAGCTTCGGGATCATTTTTAGCGTTTCTTTCTCTTATATCAGCCTCTCAAAAAGAATGGACAGCTATGTTCTGTTGGCTTGGGCTTGCTCTTCTCGTTGATGGTATAGATGGACCAATTGCACGCAAACTTGATGTTAAATACGTTCTTCCAACATGGTCTGGAGAGCTGTTAGATAATATTATTGATTACGTGACTTATGTCTTAATTCCTGCCTTTGCACTCTATCAAAGTGGTTTCATGGGGGTAGGGTTATCATTTTCATTGAGTGCAATTATTGTTATTTCATCTGCTATTTATTATGCAGATACTAGTATGAAAACTAAAGAAAACTTTTTTAAAGGATTTCCTGTTGTTTGGAATATGATGATTTTTACGCTTTTTGTCGTCAGACCAGGAGAGTGGATTACTTTTATTATTATTGTTCTATCGGCGATTATATCTTTTTTGCCAATTTATTTTATTCATCCAGTAAGAGTCCTTCGTTTACGTAGAATTAATTTTCCCATTTTTCTCTTATGGTGTTTTTTTGGTGTTTCTGCCTTCTTTTATCAACTAGAGGCTCCCTATTGGGTTAAAATAGGAATTTCGGTAACAGGAATTTATATATATTGTATTGGCGCAATCATGCAAATATTTCCTAAACTTGGGGCAAAAAGTATAAAAAAACAATGAAATAATTGTTTTAAGAAGGGTGTGAGATGCAAATTAATTTTGGAGCAGATGATGATATTTCTTTTACGAAAGAAGGGCGTGCTGGTATTATAAAGCTCACACGTCCTTCAGCATTAAACGCTCTTAATCAACGAATGGTTTCAGCTTTAAAAAAAGCTCTCAGAACATGGGAAACAGATGATAATGTTTCTTGTGTCTTAATTGAAGGGGAAGGGCGTGCTTTTTGTGCTGGTGGAGATGTTGTAGAAATCTATCATATGGGGAAAAGTGCTGCTGCTTGTCAATACTTTAGAAATGAATATAGTTTAAATGCTTATATCAAACATTTTTCAAAGCCCTATATTTCTTTCTTAAACGGTATTTGGATGGGAGGAGGGGTAGGTATTTCTCTCTATGGCTCGCATCGAATTGTTACAGAAAATACAGTTTTTGCTATGCCAGAAGGTGCGATTGGATTTTTCCCAGATGTAGGTGCAAGTTTTTTCTTACCATCTCTTCCCAATCATTTTGGTATCTATCTTGCATTAACTGGTGCACGTATAAAGTGGGGAGATTGCTTAAATTTAGGACTAGCAACACACGCCGTTGCTGAAACTGAATTCGATATGATTAGAAAAGCTGTTATTGAGCAAGGAGATCCTACTTTAGCTTTAAACGAGCGAGCAATTACAAAAGATTATGAAACAAGTCATGAAATACGTTGTATTATTAACACTTGTTTTAGTGCCCATACCTTAGAAGAATGTCTCGAGTTGCTACATAAAAAAAGCAATGCAGATGTTTTATTTGCTAAAGAATGTTATGATATTTTGCAGTCACGTTCTCCGACAAGTTTAAAAGTTATCTGGAAACAAATGAAACAAAGTTCATCTCAAACGTTGGAAGATTGTATGAAAATTGAAAACCGCATAGCGTATCATATGATTCATTCACATGATTTTTATGAAGGTATACGTGCTATGTTAATCGATAAGGATAAAAGACCTCAATGGCAACCAGATAAACTTTCAAATGTGACAGATGAAATGGTAGATTCTTACTTCCAACCTGTTGAACAAGAGTTATTATTGTGAAAAATAATTCTCACAAACAGATTTCAAAAATCAATTTAATCTATAACTGTTACTTACGGTTTTTGGCATTTATTTGCTTAGTTCTAGGTATTTGTTATTGGATACGCCTTGTTGGGGTTTTTCCAGGTATTCTATGGCGTTTTGATCTTATGCCTTGGCAGTGGCAATTTGCATCAGCTATATTGGCTATTCTCTATCCTATTGCCTTAGTTGGACTTTGGATGTATTCACTATGGGGTATCATTGTGTGGTGTATTGCAGCGTTGATTGAAGCAATAACAATATATTATTCCGATTTTATTTATCAGCCATTTGTACCATTATTTCATGGAATATTGTTTTTAGCTTTTATAGTACTACAAATTGTAATTATTTTTTTTAAAAGAGTAAAAAATAAAAAAACATTGTAATTGAAATTTTCGAGCCAGAATAACAGGCTCGATTTTCGATCTTAGTTAACTTAAGTAGCTCATTTTAAAGCTTCGTTCCTCAAAACGCTGATGCTAGCTATACTTTTCCATAAAGTTCCATAATATATATTATGCGATAATATGATGCAGAAGATAAATCCTTTATCCAAAAAGAAAACCCTACTTTAAAACATCATCATAATATTTATATCATACAATTTACTTTTAAAATAAATTTTGGTCTTTAAGGTATATTCCTTAAAGACCAAAAAATGAAATTACATATGATAAATAAGAAAAATTACTGTACTATTTTACAACGTTTCATACGTGCAAGATCACTTAAAACAGCATTACGATTATTTAAAGCCGAAATTTCATTACTTTCACTGGATTTAGTATCCATAAAAAACAAAGCAGGTACAAATACAACACTTGCCGCTGCTAAAGCCACGTTTTTATTTCTTGCTTTAGAACGCTCTGCAATTGTATCATTAATCTGACGTTTATTAGCAAAAAACTCCCGTTGAATATCGGCACAACTCATTGATCCGTCATGTAATGTTGTCGTTGCAATATTTTTTTCTAAACGCCCCCCACATGCTGTCAAGGAAACCGCTAAAACCACAATACATACACCCCGCTTAAAATTCTTATACATAAAAGCCTCATTTTTAACATAAAAAAACACTAAATATGTCAAAAATGAAATAAAATAAAGGATAAATTTAAAAGTGTTTTATTTAACTTAAAATATTGCGCATAATAAGCTTATGCATCTGTTTCAAAAGTAAGACCTTGATATGCAGGTTTTACATAGGATGGAACGTAATTTATTACCTTATTGTAATCCAGAGTTCTATCCATATGTGTGAGTATTGCTTGTTTCGGCTTTAAATATTCTATCCACTGTAATGCTTGATCAACAGAAAAATGACTCGGATGGGATTTAAATTGAAGAGCTTCAATGATGAGAACATCCAAATCCATTAATTTGGATAAAGTTTTTTCAGGAAATTCACTAACATCCGTACAATAGGCAACATTCCCAATCCGAAAACCTAAGGAATGAATGTTTCCGTGGTGTTGTAAATGTGTATTGACGCTTATTTCTCCGCCCTGCCCCTGAATAATAAATTGGCTATCTTCATTGATAAGATGCTCTTTTAAAATGGGAGAATAAGATGAATCTTTTGGAGTTTGAAAACAATATCCGAAAGCACTTTTGAGATGCTCTAGTGTAAATCTGTCGGCATAGATATCTATTAAACATTTTTGTGCAAGTGCATAGCTGCGTAAATCATCAATACCGTGGATATGGTCTGCATGAGAATGCGTATAAAGAGCAGCATCAAGATGGCTTACACGCGCATCGATCATTTGTGAGCGAAAATCCGGCCCCGTATCAATAACGATTGTTGTTTTTTTCCCTGATGGTTTAATACGTTCAACTAATAAAGAACTTCTGTAGCGTTTATTTTTAGGATTATTCGGATCACATGTTCCCCAATCACCATTAGGTCTTGGCACTCCTGGAGAAGGCCCACACCCTAATATTGTAAATCGGTATTGATCACACATATCTTTTGCCTTATTTCATTTTGCTAAATAAACGAAAAGCATTACGCGTTGTTATTTGAGCTATTTCTTCAATGCTTAAGCCAATTGTTTCAGCCAAAACAGCTGCTGTATAACATACAAAAGATGGTTCATTTGTTTTTCCCCGATGGGGACTAGGTGCTAAGAATGGAGCATCTGTTTCCACTAACAAATGCTCATGGGGCACAATTTTTGCTATTTCACGGATTTCAAGTGCGTTTTTAAAAGTAAGAATACCTGAAAAAGAAATATAACCACCAAGTTCAATTCCAGCACGAGCAAGTTGCATTCCAGACGAATAACAATGAAGGATAAAGGGAAAAGCTCCTTCTTTTATCTGTTCACGTAATATTTTCTCCATATCGATATCGGCATTGCGTGAATGTATAACAAGAGGAATCTGTGTTTCTCGAGAAGCAATGATATGTTCTTGAAAAACTTTCTTTTGCTCTTCTGGTGTAGAGTAATCATAATGATAATCAAGGCCCCCTTCCCCAAACGCAACAATTTTAGGGTGATTCGAGAGCTGTATAAGCTCTTCCGCTGTAATATTTTGTTCTTCATGCGCGTGATTGGGGTGTGTTCCAACGGAACAAAAGACTTGATCATAGCTTTGCGCAATGGCTAACAGTTTATCTAACTTATGAACATGGGTTGAAATTGTTATCATACGTTTAACGTCAGCATCTAAAGCCCGTTGGATAACATTATCCAAATCTTGTGAAAAGTCTTCAAAATCAAGATGACAATGTGTATCAATCAACATGATGAGTGTCTTCTTTCTTCAAGATATAACGAGGAAAAATTGGTTCTGGTGGTGGAAGATCAAGCCCTTCTTGAATTTTTGAATGACTTATATGATACAATAACCGATCATCTTCAGCAACTGCAAGGCTATCAAGAAGTTTCGTTGCTGATTGGGGTATGAAAGGCAAAAGCATAATTCCTATTCTACGCAAGATTTCTACAGTTATATAAAGAACTGTAGAAAATCGTTCTCGATCGTTTTTACGTAAACTCCAAGGTTGTTCGTTGGCAAAATAGCGATTGGCATCTGCTACAATTGAAAAAATAGCTGAAAGTGCTAAATGCATACTATAAGAAGACATAGCTTGGTGTACAGTTTCAAGTACTTGAAGAGATTGTTCTAAAAGCTGTTTATCTTGAGCTAAAAATGAAGCTGGTTTCGGGACTTGTGCATTACAATTTTTGGCAATCATAGACAAACAGCGCTGTGCTAAATTACCAAGATCGTTAGCAAGATCAGCATTAATACGGTTCACAAGGCTTTCATGACTATAACTACCATCTTGTCCGAATGGCACTTCACGGAGAAGGAAATAACGGACCTGATCAAGACCATAATGATCAACCATTTCAAAAGGATCAACGACATTTCCAATAGATTTTGACATTTTTGCACCACGATTAAGTAAAAAACCATGTGCAAAAATATTTTTAGGCAATTCAATTCCAGCAGACATTAAAAATGCCGGCCAATAGACTGCATGAAAACGAATAATATCCTTACCAATAATATGCGTATTTGCAGGCCAAAAATCACGTTTTTTTGAATTTTCATTGAAAAAACCTATTGCTGATAGATAATTTGTAAGCGCATCAACCCAGACATACATCACGTGCTTTGGATTCTCAGGAACAGCAATTCCCCAGTTAAAACTTGCGCGTGAAATAGAGATATCTTTTAAACCTGATTTGATAAAACTTATAATTTCATTACGCCGCTCAAATGGAGCAATAAAATCAGGATGTTTTTCATAATATTCAAGAAGAGCCTTTTCATAATGAGAAAGTCTAAAAAAATAACTTTCTTCTTCATTCCATTCAACTGGAGAGCCTAATTCTTTCTCACGACGGATGTTGTCTGCTCCAATTTCCGTATCTTTTTCTTCATAATAGGCTTCTTGGCGAACCGAATACCACCCCGTATAACGACCGAGATAAATATCGCCATTTGCTTCCATCTTTTTCCAAATTTCTTGACAAGCTTGATAATGGCGTTCTTCTGTCGTACGGATAAAATCATCGTTAGAACAATTTAATACTGCAAGCATTTTTTGAAACACCGCACTATTACGATCTGCAAGTTGCTGAGGTGTCATGCCTAATGCAGCTGCGGTTTGTTGCATCTTGAGACCATGCTCATCTGTACCAGAAAGAAAAAATACATTTTTTCCGTTTAACCGTTGAAAGCGGGCTAAAACATCGCTTGCAATGGCACTATAAGCATGTCCAATATGTGGAGCACCATTAGGATAAAAAATGGGAGTTGTTATGTAATATGTGTCACGCATGTCATACTCGTTGTAAAACGCTATAAATAGAAGATATAATGACATAACGCTTGTTCATCGCATTGTCACGGAAAAACTAATTCTCATGAATGATCTTATGAACTTTAAAAAGTAAGTTAATAACAAACTGCTTTTTATCGAGATTAAACAGTTGTATTTCCTCTATTTCTTGATGAATCTCCTGCCATTTTTCCGCATATTTTTTTGAGAGAAATAAGTCTCCCTTTTCAACGAGCATGATAGCTTTTTTTTGAATTTTATTAAGAATTTCATCACAAAATTGTTGAAATTGGAATGTAGAAGAAGCAGATGAAAATGTTTGTGCAAGAGTATGTACAATTGTTGCGTTACAAACAGGTTTCTCTAGGAGAGCATCAATTGTTTTAATAATTTCAAGACCGCCATGGCAAATAAGTAAAGCGGCTTTTCGAGGGCTTCCTTTAGATTTTTTAATAATCATTTCAATTGTTTTTTCATCAGGTAAATCCTGATCGGCGAAAATATGTATAATAACTTTTTTCATTTCATCGTTATTCAACGGACGAAAAGAAATTTTTTGACACCGTGAATGGATTGTTGGAAGCAATTTTCCTGAAGAATGTGCGATAATAACAAATAACGTTTTTGTAGGTGGTTCTTCAAGTATTTTGAGAATTGCATTTGCTGCATTTCTATTCATATCATCTGCAGAATCAATAATAACAATACGCCATCCATTATCTTGCGATGTTCGACTTAAAAAATGCATAATATCACGGATATCATCAACGAGTATTCCTGTTTTAAACTTTTGCGTTTTCACATCAAATCGACGTGAAATATACAAAAGACCAGGGTGACTTCCTTGTGTAATTTGGCGCCATGGGGTAGAATAAGGATCGGGTTTGAAGAAAGAACTCTGTTGAAAACTTAAAATGTTCCAAGCAAGATGAAAGGCTAATGTAGCCTTTCCAATCCCGTATTCTCCTTCAAATAATAATGCATGATGCAAACGCTCTTCTTTAAGCATTTGTGTCAAAAAATGACGCACATCCTCATGACCAAAGATAACATTGTTCTGGGATGGTGATAAAATTGTATCAATATCATCATATTGGCGTAAGGTATTTAAATTACTCATGAAAGCTGATCCAACAATACCTGATGACAAATATTTTTTATTTGATGAGCAATAGCTTCCACTGAGCCAGTGGCATCAATGACTCGAAATCTATGGGGTTCTTGTTTGGCCAATTGAAGAAAAGCCTTACGTCTTTGTTCTTGAATTTCCAACTGATCTTTTTCAAAATAATCAATTTCTTCTGTTTTTTTTCTTCGTAAATTTGCACGCTTCATACCACACATTGCTGGCATATCTAATAAAAATGTTAAATGAGGCAAAATACCATTGAGCGCAATACACTCTAAAACAGAAAGAAGAGAAGAACTGACTCTATTATTGAGTCCTTGATAAACGCGTGTAGAATCAATAAAGCGGTCACATAAAACGATTTTACCTTTTTGCAAAGAAGGTGCAATAACTTCATGAAAATGGTCGACGCGTGCAGCTGTAAACAAAACAGCTTCAATCAACGGTCCATACTGTCGCGCCTGCCCCGACAACAAAATATGCCGGATTGCTTCTGCTCCTGGCGTTCCTCCTGGTTCTCGTGTTGTAACAACATCATAACCTTGGTGAGAGAGAGACTCAGCAAGTAAAGAAATCTGCACCGTTTTTCCTACCCCCTCCCCTCCTTCGAATGTAATAAAATAACCTGACACGTATGACCTTAACCTTATTAGCGCGTAACTACAAATATTTCCGTAACCATCCAATTGTTATTTCATAGAATGCATTTTTTACTTTTGCAAAGAAACTTCCTTCCTGAATATTCATTCCGGCAAAAACTGGTTTTTCCAGAAGAACCTTTTTATCTTCTAAAATTTGAATAACACCAACTGATTGCCCAGAAACGATGGGGGCTTTCAATGGACCATGATATTTAATTTTTGCTTTAACATTAACTTCTTTTTCATTGGAAAGCATAAAACTTATCGGTTTTTTGACAATAAGTGGGACAAAACTTTTCTTTCCACCATAAACAGAAGCAAGACCAACCGTTTCTTCTTTTGTGAAAATTGTTTTGAGATCAAATGCCGTCATCCCCCATTGAAGAATGCGTTCTATTTCTTTTGTATATTTTTTACCATCTTGCAAACCATTGATTGCTAAAAAAAGACGTCGATGATTTTTAGAAATGGTGGCAACCATTGAAAAACCTTCTTTTTCACTGTAGCCAAAACCAAATCCTTCTACACCAATTTCCTTAGAAATAAGAGGGTTTTTATTACGTTGAAAAATATTATTCCATGTAAAATGAGGCTCACAATAAAGTGCATAATAATCCGGATATTTCTGAACAATATGACGTGCTAATATAATCATATCACGCACAGTTACAAATTGTCCCTCTTCCGGTAGCCCTGTAGCATTAACAAAATGACTCTGAGATAATCCGATTATTTTTGCGCGCTGATTCATCAGTTTTACAAAATGATCTTCATGTCCTGATATTCCTTCAGCAAGAATAATAGCAGCATCATTTCCATTCACAATAATTAAACCACGTAAAAGATCAGAAACACTGATTTCTGTCTTTATCTTTGCAAACATAGTGGTTGTACCGGAAGGTGCTCCACCTTTGCGCCAAGCATTTTCACTGACCTTGAATTTCTGCGTACTTTTTAATAATCCTTTTTTTAATTGATGAAATACAACTTCTGCTGTCATCAATTTTACTAATGAAGCAGGAAAAAAAGGAATATCACTTTGTTTTTCATAAAGTATTGTCTCTGTATCATCATCGAGTAATAACAGTTGTGATGCGGGAGTTTGAAAATCTTGTGCTCTCCCCCACATATCAAATGCCAATACTCCCCATAATATCAATAAGATCCTTAATGCTGTATACATAGCTGCTCCTCCCATCCCAAAGATCAACATAAAGAATCTTATATAGGAAAAAACTTTTTGATTTCTGAAAATTGAGGAATTATTTACAACTCATAAAAAGATTTTATTTTCATTTAGCTTTAGAATATATAATATGACACGTTTTTTATCTTCCATGTAGGTTCAATTTAACATTTTAAATGTATGAGAGACAAAAGATTTTTTCCTATTTTTATTGATAGTATTTTGATTTGTTATGATAAATTATCATTTTAAAATTGAAGCTAACTCAAAATACTGTAAGATTCTCTCATCTCCTCTTCTCATATTGAATTCATTAAAAATCGCTTACTTACGGGTCATAAGTAGGGTTCGTATATGGATAAAAATTATTAAAAAAGAGAGTAAAAATACTTCTTATAAACCTCTCAAGTGTTAAGAATTATCGCACAAAACATTGGGGATTTGCAAAGTGTATGATGGTGTCGATTTATATCTTCATAAGAGTAAAGATGCTGATGTCTAAAGGCGTTAACAGTTATACCATTCACAGGCGCTGTCGCAAAATAGGCTTGTAGCGTGTTAAAGTATGTCTCTTTTAAATAAGTCCATGAATTGGCAATGTAAGTGTATTTTGTTTGAGACGCTCTGTTTTTCGTGAGGGAACTTACTCCATTAAAGAACATGATAAACAAAAGCATGAGATAATGCATAATCTTTTCATAAGATATTACCGTAGATACTTTAGAAAGATGCAAAGCCGAATCAAAATAAAATATTTTTTTACTTGTTAAGCTTTTTATTCCTCTCAAATCGATTGTACAAGTTGTTTTAGAGATTACACAAACAGACTGACACAATAATTTACCTTCGTCTAGCAAAAGCTATTACAGCAAGAAAAGTACGCGCTTTATTAAGCAAGCAATATCATAAAACGACGAATAGACCAGCAATGGAGTGAAAAGGCCGTACTGAATTTATAATAATAGAACCCAACCATGCTTTTTGAAAAGGACAAAGCGCTTTAAGATAAAAATCCTACACTAAATCCGTAATTTCTTACCTTTTTTACTAGAAAATTATATAGATAAAAAATCAATGCATTTTTTCTTAAAACAGTTGTAGCCAATTAACCTTTGTTTTTTTGTTTAGCTTATTTATAGAAGCAACTTGATCGAATGGTATCGGCTTATCAACCATGATAGGACCAATTTCTGGCAATTTAACTGCAACAGTTTTATTACGTTGTTCTTGTTCAACAGCAGCAGCTTTAGCTAAGTCTTTTTTGTTCCTTGTATTGCGCTGCTCTTTTAACAAAACAGTTTCTCTTTTTTTCGCAATATTTTCCGACGCTAATGAATATGGGGCAGCATTTCCAGGAGTATAAGAGGACATTAAATATGCACCATCATAATAGCCAACAGGTGCTTCAGCAATATATTCTACTTTAACATCTGCGACCCCCCTATCTACATACCCCAATATTGCCGCAGCTTGCTTTGATAAATCAATGATTCTGTCTTTCATAAAAGGTCCGCGATCATTCACTCTAACAACGATTGAAGATCCATTTTTCAAATTAGTAACACGAGCATAACTAGGTAAAGGCATTGTAGGATGAGCAGCAGTCAAAAGATTCATGTCATAAATTTCACCATTGGCAGTTAAACGTCCATGAAAATCTGAACCATACCATGATGCTTCGCCAACACGTTTATAAGTTGGATCACTTTGAGGATAATACCACTTTCCTTTTATTTGATAAGGTTTACCAACAATCGCTCGTCCACGCTTTTTTTCTTCCGATTGATTCTTCTTATTGGAGACTTGTTGAGGTAGTACAGAAGTGTTTACGTTAATTGGTTTATTATGATAGGAATCTTTTATTGAAAAATTCATAGTTTGGCTTGCGCAACAAGATACCAGTGACTGAGAAATGACGATCATAGAAAACAATTGAAGTGTTGGTTTAATCATAAAAGTAATTTTCTTTTTTCTATTTGAAGGCATCTATTCAGTCCACTTATTTCTGTTAAGTACTACTTGTAAAAACCACGTCACGCTTTTTGTACGCAACGGAAGAATTTACGTTTTTAAATGATTCCCCTCACGCATATACCACTCTTGAATTGGCCCCTTCTATCAAGAAATTAACGTATTGTTAACCTTTTTATGGTTTTCATACAAAATAAATGTACTATACTAGATGTTAAAAAGATTAAAATTTAAACAAATCAACATCTTATAGAAAATTCATTTCATAATATAAGTGTGAATAAGTGGTGATTTTAGCAACTGTTTTGCGAATCATGTAATGCAGTGGGTATTAAAAAACCACCTATGGATTGAGAAAATTAGAAACCGCATGTGCTGCCAACGCAGGTACAACCCTATCCGCAAGTTTGTTGAAAATGGAGACAGCATAGCACTGCTCTATTCTAAAACAGCTGATAGAAAATGACAGGCTATAGAATCAATAAAAACTTCAAAAAGAATCAAAACAAAAAAGATTCTTAAACTTTTTATAGCCTATTGATATTACTTAAATTTGGTGAGCGCGCAGGGATTCGAACCCTGGACCTACTGATTAAAAGTCAGTTGCTCTACCAGCTGAGCTACGCGCTCTCACACAAGCTATCTAGTTTTCACACTATCTAATTTGTAGAAAGTGAAGGGAACATACGGTTGACTTTCCATTAGGTCAACACCTTTTGAAAAAAAATATTATTATTTTCTTCAGTTATCAATAATTTTCCGTTTTCGCCCCTTTACTTCATCATTGTATAAGTACTCTTTAATCTTCTTTTTGAAGTTTCAATAAAGGAAAAATTTTACTGTAAAATATTGCATAGATTCGAAGCGTTAAAATTATGAGAAATACCCCTTTCCCCTCACATGGGTTGTTGAGCATAATGGGTAGAGAAGAAAAAATACCTTTTATTATAATATTATTTTTATATCTTTATATTTTAGTGTTCAATTCTCAAATATGAATACAGATTTATAAGATAATATATTGATTTATAATAATTTATTATTTTTCACTTGAGTGAAAATTCTCAAATACTGTAAGTTTTTCTCATTTCAAATCTTTTTTATATTGAAACAATAAAAAGCATTTTCTTGATCGATATAAGCGAGAGAATAAAACTATAAAAAAGAAATGAAAATACCTTTTATGCCTCCTTTCAACAACCAAAAATTATCGCAACATTAGGGTTCATGAAAATAGTATATAGCGGTTGACACGTTAGACTTGAAAATGGAACAATGAGCAACAATGGCTTTGAGAGTATGATTTTTATTCATGTATAATGAATATATAACGAAAGCCAATTTATCCTATAGAATCAAGTAGATATGAAGCAAAAATTTAGTCTCATTGAAAATATCCCGAATGACTATAAATTATGCTCACTATTAGAGCTGTAGATAATTTTACTAAGAATAAAAAAGCAGAAATAATATGCAGTATGCAAAATTATTTTAAGTGTTTTGAATATATAGAATGCCTTCTAATTAACTTTTTTATATCAAAAATTACAAAATACGTAGATATATTTTTAGAAGAAAAGGATAATACTAGTCACAAAATTTAGTGTTGGATAATTCAGTCAGAACTATAAAGTATATATATACATTATTTAATATTAATGTATATATGCAGTATATAAATAACAATTTAAATATATCTATAAATAAACATATTTATTTATTAAACGATAAGATCAAAAACAAAGAAAATAATTTTGATTTGGCGATAAAAATTGTAAAAGTGCTATATATACATGTATTTTTACTTTACTAATTTTTATTATTTTGATTGGAATATTGAATGTTAACATGTAAACAATATGAGCTACTCTTGTTTATTCATAACCATATAAAAGAAACTGGTGTTCCTCCTTCTTTTGAAGAAATGAAAAATGCATTAGAACTTTCTTCAAAGTCTGGTATTCATAAGCTCATTATAGCCTTAGAACAACGAGGTTTTATACGTCGCTTGCCCAATCGTGCTCGTGCTGTGGAGGTGATTCGACTTCCTGAGAAAATAACATTTAACCTTTCTTTAGCACGTAAAATTTCTCCCAGTATGATAGAAAGAAAGAAAAGGGAAATATCAAAAAGCTTGAGTCCCTTTGATGAAGAAGAAAAAAAAAATATCACCATTCCTATTATGGGACGTATTTCTGCGAGCGTACCCGCCTCTGCTATACTGCAACAAATAAACAGCCTTTCTCTTCCACTCGATATGGTTAATACAGGTGAGCACTACGCATTAGAAGTTAAAGATGATTCTATGATGGAGGCTGGTATCCTTGATAAAGATACGATCATTGTGAAACGTCAAAATACAGCAATAACAGGTGAAATTATTGTTGCGTTTATTGATAAAAAAGAAGCCACATTAAAACGTTATCGACGCAAAGGAGCTTCTATTGCATTAGAAGCCGCAAATCCTCATTATGAAGTACGGACATACGAATCCGAGCGTATAGAAATACAAGGAAAACTTACCGGACTTATTCGCAAATATTAAAAAATAAACCTTATAGTACGCGATAGATATCGCAGTAAGAATCTGTTGAGTATTTTTTTATTGTGCCACACGCAATTGACTTCTTCTCCACAGTCAAAGGATGGCCCCAATTCAGTTTATAAACAATCCAGATCCTTATCGAGCGGGTTTCACTTTCCCTTCCCTCCATGTTCTTCACTTAATGCAGGGCTTGACAAGTAAGTTTTAAAATATTCACCACGTACTTTGAAAAGAACTTAAATGCTTTGAAGGAAGCTGCCTTATATCATCATCCTCAATAACGGAATTTTACGATATAATAAGACAAAATTGTATGCATGCATAAAAACACATAAAATTTTGTAGAAAAAAATCAAATAACTTTGTAACAGATTGTATTGCATAGGTATAAAAATAAAGAACATTATTTTTAAATTAATAAAAGCGCAACTCAATCATTCATAGTAATTGTAGGATCATCATGGTAGCACCTCGTATTAGTTTTGTCTCCCTCGGATGCCCAAAAGCACTCGTAGATTCTGAGCGAATTATTACACGCCTTCGCTCTGAAGGGTATGAGATTTCACGTCAACATCAAGGAGCTGATGTCGTTATTGTGAATACCTGTGGTTTTCTTGACTCGGCAAGGAGAGAATCATTAGCCAATATTGATGAAGCTCTTAAAAAAAATGGAAAAGTTATTGTAACGGGGTGTCTTGGTGCTGATCCTGATGCTATTCGCCAAACATATCCTAATGTATTGGCTATTACAAAACCGCAAGCTTATGAAAGCGTTATAGAAGCTGTTCATACAGCAATTCCTCCTGTTCATGATCCTTTTCTTGATTTAGTTCCTCCCCAAGGTATTCGTTTAACACCTCGCCATTACGCCTACTTAAAGATTTCTGAAGGATGCTCTAATCGGTGTAGTTTTTGTATCATCCCTACACTGCGTGGTGATCTCACTTCACGTCCCATCAGCGATGTTCTTCGTGAAGCTGAAAAACTCGTGCAAGCGGGTGTAAAAGAACTTTTGGTTATTTCACAGGATACGAGTGCTTATGGTGTTGATCTTAAATATCTCGAAAATGCTTGGAAAGATCGTACAATCAAAACTAAATTCTTTGATCTTTGTCGCGAACTAGGCGATATGGGTATTTGGGTACGTATGCATTACGTTTATCCTTATCCCCATGTTGATGAAGTTATCGAACTTATGGCTGCAAAAAAAATTCTTCCTTATCTGGATATACCTTTTCAGCATGCATCACCAACTGTTTTGCGTCACATGAAGCGTCCCGCACTTATGGAAAAAACAAACCGTAGAATTGAAAAATGGCGGAAAATATGTCCAGATCTTACTTTGCGATCAACATTTATCGTTGGTTTTCCTGGTGAAACGAATGAAGATTTTAATATACTTCTAGAATGGCTAGAAGAAGCAAAAATTGAACGCGCGGGGTGCTTTAAATATGAAGAAGTAAAAGGAGCTGCCGCAAATGATTTGGGATTAGAAAATATTCCTGAAGAGGTGAAAGAAAACCGCTGGCATCGTTTTATGGCAAAACAACAACAAATTTCTACACATCTTTTAAAGAAAAAAATTGGAAAAAGACTCCGAGTGCTTATCGATGAAAGTCAAGGAAAAGTTGCCAAAGGACGTAGTCAGTACGATGCTCCAGAAATAGATGGTGTTGTCCATATATCATCACGACGCCCACTGCGTGTTGGTGAATTTGTCACCGTTAAAATCGAACAATCGGATGCCTATGACCTTTATGGTATAGCAGTTTAAAAATTTAACTCCTTCCCTGTCCTCAATGATGAAGATTTCTATCAGCATTGGTTTATAAAAAAGCGACTTTTCATAACAAGAACCGATCATGTGACTTACTTCATGAGAATTTACGAGCAATCCTTATTCTGAATGTTTGCTATACACTCCCAAAATACCAAGCAGTTATATATTCTCTTAATTTAATGCCTTAAATGAGCTTTAAATGGCGGTGACGGCGGCGCAAAAGAATAAAATCCACAAGGCTCACCATTTTTAATTAACAAAAGAGCAAATCGACAACCTTACTATTTTCCCATTTTTCATATTACGACAGTCATTGGTTAGTGAAAGGAAACTTTTTTCAAGAGTGTTTTATGCACACAAGAATTTCCTTTGTGATATGCAAACGGATGTTTTTTATGGAAGCAATATAAGAGAATTTGAAACAAAACAATCTGACGATATTTAAATGAAAAAAAATAAATTATCATTATAAATAAGTCTCTTATCTTAAACTCTTTAAACTTATTTTAAAAATATCTAATTTTTATTAACACGTTTTAAAATCAAAGAATTTCTTATCAAGCAAATGACTTGGGCGTACATTTGTTAAAGCGCGAATCATCGTATCTTTACGTCCTGGCATTTGTCTTTCTATATTTTTCAGCATTTCTTTCATTGCATTACGTTGTAATCCATCTTGACTACCGCAAAGATTACAAGGAATAATTGGAAATTGCATTTCTTGAGAAAATTTTTCCATATCTTCCTCAGCAGCATAAACAAGAGGACGTAATACAAAAAGATCTCCTTCATCATTTTTAAGTTTTCCAGGCATGGCAGCTAATCGGCCACCGTGAAACAAATTCATAAAAAATGTTTCTAAAACATCATCACGATGATGACCTAAAACTAATGCAGAACATCCTTCTTCACGTGCAATACGATAGAGATTACCACGTCGCAATCGAGAACAAAGTGAACAATATGTCTGCGACTCTGCCAATTTATCTGTAACAATGGAATAAGTATCCTGATATTCAATACGATATGGAATTTTATAAGAACTTAAAAAGTCTGGAAGAATATGCTTAGGAAATCCTGGTTGCCCTTGATCAAGATTACAGGCTAGAATTTCAACGGATAAAAGACCTCGCCACTTTAAGTCTAAAAGAAGCGCTAATAAACCATAAGAGTCTTTTCCACCCGATAAAGCAACAAGCCATTTTTTCCCTGTAGAGAGCATAGAAAAATCATCCAAAGCTTGTCGCATATGACGTAAAAGCCGTTTGCGCAATTTATTAAATTCTACGCTTGAAGGAGCAACACGAAACATTGGATGACAATTATCTGCTTCGCTTATTAAAGGATCATCTCTCCCTTTGTTTTCTTCTATTGCCTGATATTCAACTGAAACATCATTCATAATACCATATCCTGCACAATAAACGGTTCGTTTTGCAAAGATAAAAACAAATATTAAAGCAAGCTTATATTTATGTTTTTTGAATTTATAAATTAGATACACAAAAAAGAAATGGAACTATACAAATTTATGACTATAAAACATAGCAATAAACTTAATATAGAACCATTTACAAAAAGAACTTATTAACTTCAAATATTGTAAGAATAACACAATATTTTGAAGTTATCATAATAGAAGAGAGAAACAATTTCTCTTACAGAAAAATTATCGAGAATAAAATTCAACAACCAGATTAGGTTCCATTTGCACAGCATAAGGAACATCTGCAAAAGCAGGAATACGTGTAAAGGTTGCTTTCATCTGTTTATGATCTGCTTCAATATAATCAGGGACATCACGTTCTGCCAATTGCACTGATTCTAACACTAAAACAAGTTGTTTCGATTTTTCCCGAACCTCAATAACATCACCGGGTTTACAACGATAAGATTGAATGTTTGTGCGCCGCCCATTGACATTAACATGACCGTGATTGATAAATTGGCGAGAAGCAAAAATCGTAGGTACGAATTTTGCACGATAAACAACAGCATCCAAACGTGATTCTAACAGACCGATAAGATTTTCGCCAGTATCGCCCCGTCGACGAGCTGCCTCTTCATAGGTTTTATGAAATTGTTTTTCTGAAATATCTCCATAAAACCCTTTCAATTTCTGTTTAGCGCGCAACTGAACCCCATAGTCAGAAAGTTTTCCTTTACGACGCTGTCCATGCTGACCTGGACCATAATCACGACGATTGACAGGAGATTTTGGACGCCCCCAAATATTTTCTCCCATACGACGGTCAATTTTATACTTTGTTGTTTCGCGTTTACTCATCGCATTTCCTTATAAAATAAAACACGAGATCTTAAGACCCCAAGGAAACGCGCCCTCCTCTGCCTTTAAATACTAAAGACTGACAGAATACCTTAACATATCAATATGCAAAGTTATCCACGGGACACGTCAATTAATGCTATTTTCTTGAAAAAATAGCTAGATCATCATTATTGGTCTCGTAACCCAAAGTCAACTCCTTTCATGAGTTTTAAGCCAAATCCTTTAAACAAATTCTCCGTTAAAGAAGTGATATTTTTCGATGTCAATAACGCAAAATCTTGATATTTCTTTATATATTGATGGTGTATCTTTCCCGACAATGGTAATAAAGATCTGATATGTTTGGCGATCGCTTTCGCCGGATCAATCCACTCAACGGACCATAAAGCATGATCACGAAAGAAATTAATCAAAAAAGGATAATGTGTGCAGGCTAAAACAATAACATCCGTATATTGTCCATTTTTTTCCACAAAACATGGCAGGATTTCTTTTCTTAACTCTTCTGAATCGATAGATTTTCCCCGTAAATAATCTTCAGCAAGTCCAGCTAGCTTTTTACTTCCCACAAGCTGAACATGACACTGTCCAGCAAAAGAGTTAATTAATTCATTTGTATAAGCACGTTTAACTGTTCCAGGAGTCGCTAATACGGAAATAAAACCAGATTTTGTTTGTTCAGCAGCTGATTTAATTGCAGGAACCGTTCCTACAAAAGGGACATGAGGAAAATTCTGTCGTAAATCTGCTATCATCAGTGTAGAAACAGTGTTGCAAGCAATCACACATAAAGCTGGATTGTAACGTGTTAAAATATTTTTAAAAATCTTCAAAATACGCTCTTTCAAAATATTTTCTTTCCAATTTCCATAAGGAAATCCTGCATCATCAGCAACATAGATAAATTGCATGTCAGGGATAAGAATACGCGCTTCCCTGAATACTGTTAAACCACCAATACCGCTATCAAAAAAAAGAACAGGTCGTTCATCCATTAGTTTTCACACTTATTTTTAATTTTTTTACGATCACGCTCTTCCGGTGCTCTACTCCCTCGTGGATATTGTGGCGAAAAATGATCCAAAGAAGATATAATGCCTCGCAATAAACGAACCTCAGGTTCACTAAAGTTAGCGCGCGTAAAAACAGAGCGCAAATTTGCAAGCATTACTTCTTTACGTTCTGGTGGTCTAAAATACCCACGGATATTCAAAGCCTCTTCTAACTGAGATAAAAAACCATGGAATATTGTTTTATTTGCAGGTTCCATCTCTGCTGCACGAAATGCCGTATCGCTGACATTCTCTAAACCAGTTTTCATCCATTCGTAAGACATTAAAAGAACCGCTTGCGCAATATTAAGTGACGCAAAAGCAGGATTAACTGGAAAAGTAATAATTTCATCAACAAGGCTGATTTCATCATTTTCTAGTCCCCATCTCTCTCTTCCAAAGACAATCCCAGTCTTATGTCCGATACTTTCACGCTGACGTAATACGCTTGCTGCTTCGACAGCACTTTTTACAGTTTTAAATCCACATCTTTCACGTGCTGTTGTGGCAAAAACATAGTGTAAATCTGCAATTGAATCACGCAATGTGTTAAAAATCACAGCATTGTTAATGACATGATCAGCTTTACTTGCAGCAGCTCTAGCTTTTTCATTTGGAAACATTTCTCGAGGATTGACTAATCGAAGCTTAGAAAGTCCAAAATTTGCCATTGCCCTTGCGACCATACCAATGTTTTCAGGAAGCTGCGGTTCAACTAAAATAATAATGGGACCATTTGTTAAATTTTCACGATTCCTATTCGTTCCTGCCATCAATTTTACCTAGTTTCACTTAAACTATCTCCCTCTCCACTATTTTTACGAAACCTTTTTCACAATACTCTAATGCTGTTTAATAATAAATTATAGATAATCTATCTTTTCATTCAAAGATAATAGTTTCTAAACCTAATAATAAATTTTAAAAGCCATTAAAGTGAACGATGGAATTTATAACAATTTATATAAGATATCGTAGCGTTTTTTACATCAATTTTATCTTTTTTAATAGGGAACAGTCCCTATAAATCATAATCTCAGTTGAATTATGAAATCATAAATCCTAAAAAAGGGATATGCACTTTATTCCCAAACTTTTTCCTGCAAAGCTTATCCGTCGTTATAAACGTTTCCTTGCGGATGTTCAACAAGATGATCAGCATGTCCTCACCGTGTCTGTACCTAATACAGGATCAATGCTTGGATTAACAGCTTTCAATACCAATATTTGGCTTTCTTATCATAACAACATCAAACGAAAATATGCCTATCAATTAGAAATTATTGAAGCCGATAATACTTTGGTTGGCATTAATACGTCTTTACCCAATAAACTTGCGTTAGAAGCAATTCAAAACGGATTACTACCAGAATTAAATGGATATAAAACAATTTTAAAAGAACAACGCTATGGGACACAATCACGAATTGACTTTCTTTTACGTGATGACATTCTTCCTGATTGTTACCTAGAAGTCAAAAATGTTCATTTTATTCGTCAGAAAGGATTAGCAGAATTTCCTGATAGCGAAACAAAACGTGGTGCACGTCACCTTGATGAGCTCATAAGAGTTGTACAACAAGGAAAACGAGCTGCTATGCTTTATATTATTCAACGAGAAGATTGCTCAGCTTTTACAATTTGTCATGATCTTGATCCACTCTATGGACGTAAGTTTGATTTAGCATTAAAATCAGGAGTAGAATGTTATGCTGTAAAGTGTCATGTAAGTGTAGAAGGCATTTTTCCGATTCAGAGAGTAAAAATAGAAAATAGAAGAAACAATGACTGAGTATATCGAATATAATAAAATCCCTTTAAAATTTAATGGAAAAATCCGCATTTTCGATGATTATGCTTTTGCTAAAATGCGTGAAGTTGGTCGTATTGCTGCAGAATGCCTTGATGCGCTTACAGATATTATTAAGCCGGGCGTTACTACGCAAGAAATAGATGATTTTGTATTTATTTTTGGAGCTAAGCGAGGAGCACTTCCTGCTGATCTAAATTATCATGGATACAGCCATTCATGCTGTACATCTATCAATCACGTTGTCTGCCATGGCATTCCCAATAAAAGACCTTTGCAAGAAGGTGATATTGTAAATGTTGATGTAACCTTTATCCTTGATGGTTGGCATGGGGATTCAAGCCGAATGTATCCTGTTGGAAAAATTAGGCGTGCAGCAGAACGCTTGCTAAAAATAACCTATGAAAGTCTTATGCAAGGAATCGCTGTCGTTAAGCCTGGAGCAACGACAGGTGATATTGGGGCAGCCATTCAACAGTATGCAGAATCTGAACGCTGTTCAATTGTGAGAGATTTTTGCGGACATGGTATCGGCCAACTTTTTCATGATGCTCCCAATATCCTCCATTATGGAAATCCTGGAGAAGGAATTGAATTAAAACAAGGTATGATGTTTACAATTGAGCCTATGATTAACCTTGGTAAACCACAAGTTAAGATTTTATCTGACGGTTGGACTGCTGTTACCCGTGACCGCTCTCTGACAGCACAATATGAACATACAATTGGTGTTACAAATGAAGGGTATGAAATATTTACACAATCTCCTAAAAATATTTTTTATATTCCAAATTCCCATACCTAACGCAATGTAGAGATGTTATGGCTAAAAAATTAAATCAAAAGGAAGGTACTCAAAGTAATCACTTTGCATTAACATCGAGTTTTCCACTCACCCCAGTATCAGAAAGAAAAAGTGAAGAGCCTCAGAAAAACGCACAGCTTCATAAACATTATCAAGGCCATCGTGAACGTCTTCGGAAGCGCTATTTAAAGTCAAAAGGAAATGCAATTGAAGATTATGAATATCTTGAATTATTGCTTTTTCGCACAATACCCCGTGCAAACACAAAACCCATAGCTAAAAATTTGATAGCACGTTTTGGTTCATTAGCTGATGTGTTGGGAGCGGATATTCACCGACTTCAAGAAATTCCAGGATGTGGTCCCGCCACTGCAGTTGATTTAAAAATTATTTCAGATGTTGCTGGACGTCTTGCTCGTGCGCAATTGTTTAAGCGCGATATTTTTTCATCATGGGATAAAGTGTTAGCTTATTGTAAAGCTGTTATGGCTCACGAAACACGTGAACAATTTCGTATTTTGTTTCTTGATAAGAAAAACGGCTTACTTGCTGATGAGGTGCAACAAACTGGAACCATTGATCATACCCCTGTTTATCCTCGTGAAGTTATTTCTCGAGCTTTAGAGTTATCCGCATCAGGACTTATCTTAGTCCACAATCACCCTTCTGGCGATTCCACACCCTCTAATGCAGATATAACAATGACATATAGATTAAAAGATGCAGCAAATGCATTAGGCATTATTATCCATGACCATCTTATTATTGCACGAAATAACCATACGAGTTTTAAAGCGTTAAAACTTATATAAATCTTATGGGATAAAAAAGACTTCATTCAACTATGAATAACGAATCAATTTTCTAAATCAATATCTAATATAGCCATTGAGAAATTATAGGAGAGCTCATCTTCATCTTCATCTCGATAGATAATGCCTAAAAACTCATCTCCCATATAAACCTCACAAGAATCACTCTTTTTAGGCCGTGCTCTGACTTGCAATGCTGAGTTTTGGAATATATTTTTAAAATAATTATCAAGTTTTTTTATTTCATCAGCATTCACTATGCTCTCCTGTTTTTTTGAAACGATTAAAATAATTGCGTGTCGTGCAAATAAGACACTCTTATGATTCTGTAAAGTCAGTAAAAAAGCATAATCTGAATATTTACTTAATATTACATATATTCACAACGTTCTTTATACATTCATAAAGAACGTTTACAAAAGGAGTCTATCATTATTAAATATACCCGTATAGATTAAAAAATGGCAAAAAAACTGTATATTTTTAATAATTTTACTTTATCTCCAATTTTAGCCTCTGTATTTAAAATGCATATTCGTAAGAATAAATTGATCAATAATTTATAATTTTGTTTATTTTATAAAAAATATAAATAAAAATATTTTTTTATTTAAAACTACATTTTTTAGCAAAAAATATTTATTACATCATTCGAAAATAATTCTTTTTAATAACCTTTAAAGTATAATTATCTAATCTTAGAAGAATTACGTCTCTGGAAAATATACAAAATAAGCTAATAAGAGTTTATTTTTCTTTTCATTTTTTATAAAAACTTACGTCACAACAAAAAGATTTTTTAATAAGCTTTTTTCAATTTATACGAAATAAAAATATTGGGTATTTCTGTAAATTCTAAAAGCTATGAAGAGTTCTTATTTTATAGGATAACGAGAAAGAAAATCGATAACGCCTTTTTTATAAACTTTATCGCCTACAGCAAGCATATGATCTCGATCAGGAATTGATAAAGCTTCACCACAAGGCAACAAGGCTGCCAATGGCTCTGCATCACCACCAATTTCATCTAATGAACCAACGGCAACAAGTGCTGGTTGTTTGATTTTGTAAACTTCAGACGCCGTTAACTCCTGTTTTGATGTAATGATACAAGCAGCAAGAGCACGCCTATCGCTTTTCGTTTGATCTGCAAATTTACGGAACATTAAACCGCGCGTATTGGTAATAGTGGAAATATCTTCTGCTAAAAGGGCCTCAGCAACAGGCTCCCAATTTCCTGCTCCCGTCACCATACCAATACCTAAACCACCAAAAATAACACTGTGTACATATGTTGGATGCAAAAGAGCCATGAAAGCACTAATACGAGCCCCCATAGAATATCCCATAACATGGGCTTTAGATAACTCTAAATGCTGCAGTAACTTTACTGCGTCGCCAGCCATAGCTTGAGGTGTATAAAAGATAGGATCATAACTTTTAACTGAATCTCCGTGACCGCGATTATCAAGAGCAATAACACGATATCCTGCTTCAGTGAGAATACGAAACCAACCCGTTGCATACCAATTCACCCGTGCAGAAGATCCAAAACCATGGATCAACAAAATAGGCGCGCCCTGCCCTTCTTCTCGATAAGCAAATCGCAAACCATTATATTCAAAAAAACGAATATCTTCAGCGGTCATTTTTTATTGCACTTTCCACAAAGTACAGGATGAATAACACGTTGTCCTTTTTGTATCTTTTTTTTAGAAACTTCACCAGCGTTAATTTCAAGTGCAAAAGCTGCAGGAACTTCTGATGAAATGGTATTTGTTGAAAGTGGAGAAGTATTTTCAATAATCGATACAATAATTCCCTCAGAGTTTAAGAAAATCATATCTAAAGGTAAAGGCGTATTTGCCATCCACATAAAAATTTTCTGCTCATCTCCCGATCGAGAACTTTTTAGCTGCTTAAAGAGCATTGCACGATCGCGTGGAAAATCAGTTCGATACATTAAACCAGCTGCTGCTTGAGATGGCGTAAAAGCAATCTCTACCTTATAAAAAACCGGACCTTGCTTTGTATGTATTTCTAAAGGAACCGGATGCACAGGAATCTCTATGGGCTCCTTTGCTACAACAACACGCATATCTAACATAAAAAGCATCACCAATAAAACAATATGCCCCTTTTTAAAAGGCTTTAACATTCTTGTCTCCACCACAGAAAAATTTTAAATTTTGTTTCTAAAATAAAAAGTACCAGAGTTTAAAAGTCAAAAAACAAGAGGATTGCTTCCTTGTTATTTTCTAGTTTTTTTCAACGTAATATGCGAAATTTTCTTCATTTGGTTTATGGATTAACGAGAGCCATATTTTCTTTAAAAATCTACCTCTATAGCAATTTACGGAATAACCATCTTTAAAAATATAGAAAACACACTGATTTCACTCGTGAAATTCAATGCGTAGCTAAAGGAATGCCTATGTCCGGATAAATCTCTGCTGTCATTAAACCTTTTTCTCCTTTACCAAAACGTACAAGAACAACTTGGCCGGAACGAAGCTCTGCTAAACCAAAACGGCGCAATGTTTCCATATGAATAAAAATATCTTCTGTTCCTTGCCCTCGGCTAAGAAAACCGTATCCTTTGTCACGATTAAACCATTTAACAATTGCTCGTTCTAGTCCACTTTCTGGAGTAACAACAACATGGGTACGGGCAGGAACTTCTGATGGATGAATTGCTGAAGAACAATCTATGGATTTCACCTGAACGCACTTTAACCCTCGTTCAGTTTTTTCCACAGCACAAATGACTTTAGCTCCCTCTAAAGCTGTTTGAAAACCATCCCTTCGCATTACCGTAACATGCAATAATATATCTGGAAAATGAGGTAAATCAGGTACAATAAATCCATACCCCTTACTACCATCAAACCACTTAATGACACCACTGATTTCGATAATCTCCCCACAAGCACCTATACTATCCTCAGATGGGGAACAATCCTTTAATGCATCCTTACTCGTCATAATAACGTGATCCTGTAGCTTATAAATTGTACGATATTGATTCTCTAGGTTTAAGTAAACATTGCTCTTGTATCAACACGCAAGCCCCAAGATAAGATTTCCCCACATTGTCGTATCTTCTATGTTAATGTCAGAGAATATCAACATGAATATTTATAAAACTATTTGATTGTACACTTTACATACCTTACAAGGAGTGCCCTACAAAAGAGGTCATATACAAAGTTTTTTTACATAATGATATTTTGATTAATGTGTAACTTGCATGATGAAGAAGTTCAATATAAGGTGAAAAAACGACAATTCAATTAAGGAAAATGCGCAATGCAATTGAAGAAAATCCTTACGATAATCACAGCATTTATGGCATTTACAGCAAATGTTTATGCGAGTGAACCTATTAAGATTGGTGTTTATCTTCCATTAAGTGGTCAAAATGCATTTGGAGGGCAGCTTGAAATTAGAGGTATAGAATTAGCCCATAAAAAAGTTCCAGAAATTTTAGGACGTAAAGTGGAACTTGTTATTATTGATAATAAATCTGATAAAGTAGAAGCGGCTAATGCTGTTATGCGTTTAACAGCAAGTGAAAAAGTGAGTGGAATCATTGGTAGCTATGGTTCTTCACTTTCGTTAGCAGGTGGTGAAATATCTGAAAAGGCAAAGACTCCAACCATTGCAACGTCCTCAACAAGTCCCCTTGTTACACAGGGTAAAAAATATTACTTTCGTGCTTGCTTTATTGATTCCTATCAAGGAGTAGGAATCGCAACTTATGTAAGCCAAACTTTACACGCAAAAAAAGCTGCTATCCTTAAAGATATTTCAAGCGATTATGCCATTGGTCTTGCAAGTTATTTTACGCGTGCTTTCAAAAAATTAGGTGGTGAAGTTATCTCAAATTTAAATTATAATTCTGGAGATCAGGACTTTTCAGCTGTTCTCACGCAAATTATCGCCCAGAAACCTGATATCTTATTCATTCCATCTTACTTTTCTGAAGGTGCTATCATCATGAAACAAGCACGAGAATTAGGGGCGAAGTTTCAAATTATGGGTGGAGATGCTATGGATAATCCAGAAACCATTACGATTGCAGGAAAAGCTGCAGAAGGTTTCTTACATACGACACTTCCCTATAGTGAGGATATGCCAAATATGTCAGTAGCTGCGCAAGAATTCACAAAAGAATGGAAAAAAGCTTACCCAGACAAAGAGCCAAATATCAATTCTGTTTTGGGATACACGAGTTATATGATGTTCATGAAGGCTATTGAAAATGCTGGTAGCACTGATCGTGAAAAAATTACTATCGCACTTAGCCAATTAAAAGATTTTCCTACCCCCTTTGGGGATATGTCAATGGATGAAAATCATAATCCTAAAATTCCTATTGGTATCATTAAAATACAGGATGGAAAACGTGTTTATTTAGAAGAAGTTAAACCTGCTTTTTAATTAAAAAGTTTTACTTACTAAAATGCAAGAATTGGTTGAGGATTTTTTTCTCAACCAAAAACTTAGAAATTTCTTATTGTCCTATGTAAATTAACAAATGTGGAAGGATGAGAGATGAGCACTGAAATGTTCATCCAGTACTTTTTTAATGCACTGGCATTGGGATCTCTTTATGGGCTTATTGCTATTGGCTACACCATGGTCTACGGTATACTGAGACTCATTAATTTTGCTCACGGTGATATCTTTATGCTGGGAGCATACTTTGTTTTCTTTTCCACAATTGGCTTTATGCCTGCGTGGGCAGCTTTTCTTCTTTTGTTCCTTGCTGCTCTTGTTTATTATTCGGTCTTTATAGGCTTTAAAAGGCGTCCTCCAATTTATTGGATTGCTGCTTTTTTAATTCTTGCGCTAGGATTTGTTTATTATTTTAAAATTTCCCCGCAAGACTTTACACCGATTTGGGTTTTAGCTCTTTGTTTTTCCATTTTTATTACAAGTGCTGTGGGTGTTGCTGTTGATCAATTTGCTTATAAACCTCTACGCCATGCTCCGCGTATTTCGGCACTTATCGGTGCAATTGGTGTTTCTTTTTTTATTGAAAATCTTGCTACTGTACTCTTTAGTGGTGTTCCGAAAGGTGTACAACAGCCAGACTTTCTTGTAACACCATTTTTATGGCATCTAGGATCAGGAGCAGATGGTATCATCAGAATTGCTCCCATGTCTCTGATCGTTCCCTTTGTGTCATTAATTCTTATTTTATTACTGTTATGGATTATCCATAAAACAAAACCGGGTCTTGCTATGCGCGCAATCTCCCATGATATTGAAACAACACGTTTGATGGGTGTGTCTGTCAATAAAGTTATTGCGCTTACATTTGGAATAGGCTCAGCTCTTGCCGCCATAGCTGGCATTATGTGGTCTTTACGTTATCCTCAAATTCAGCCTTATATGGGTGTTCTTCCTGGTCTTAAAGCATTTATCGCTGCTGTTATCGGAGGTATTGGTTCGATACCAGGTGCAATGTTGGGAGGATTATTATTAGGGTTTATTGAAATTATGATTATCGCATTTTTCCCCGCGCTATCTGGGTATCGAGATGCCTTCGCTTTCATTTTATTGATTCTGATTCTATTGATATTACCCACAGGATTAATGGGTAAAAGAAATCAGGAGAAAATCTAATGGCAAAGTCAGCGACAACTGTTTTATCGTGTATAAGTGTTTTAGTTCTCATAGGTTTTTTATTTTATGCTGATAGCCATTTTAATGACTATACGCTTCGTATCATCAATCTGATTGCTATTAATGCGATATTGGCAATTTCGCTTAATTTGATTTATGGTTTCACAGGTATGTTTTCTCTTGGACATGCTGGATTTATGGCTATTGGTGCTTATGTTTGCGCAATTTTACTTCTTTCCCCTGAACAAAAAGAAATGATGTGGATTCTTGAGCCTATTGCTGAACCATTATATCATTTACAGTTACCTTTTTTTATCGCTGTTGTTATAAGTGGTTTGTGTGCTGCTGTTGTAGGTTTATTAATTGCTTTACCAATATTGCGTCTTGGTGGCGATTATCTTGGAATTGCAACATTAGGTTTTGCGGAAATTATTCGCATTGTCATTACGAACGCAACATCGCTCACAAATGGCTCTTTGGGAATCAAAGGAATACCTCAAAATGCAACATTATGGTGGAACTATGGTTGGCTAGCATTTACAGTTCTCTTTATTGTCCTCTTACTGCAAAGTAATACTGGTAACGTATTACGTGCTATTCGTGATGATGAAATAGCTGCGAAAACTATGGGAATAAATGCTTTTTTCTACCGTAGTTTTTCCTTTACTGTTGGAGCATTTTTTGCAGGTATAGGTGGCGCATTAATGGCGGCTCTTATTTCAACCATTGATCCCAAAATGTTTAATTTTCTTCTGACTTTTAATATTTTAATGATTGTTGTTGCTGGTGGTCTCGGTTCAATTACAGGGAGTATTATTGGCAGCATTATTATTACAGTCATGCTTGAATGGCTTCGTATTATTGAAAGTCCATTTGACTTAGGTTTTATACATATTCCAGAAACCCCAGGGCTTCGTATGGTTGTTTTTTCTCTTTTATTGCTGGTAATTATCTTGTTTTGGAGAAAAGGGTTAATGGGACAACGAGAATTTTCATGGAATGGAATTTATAGCTTTTTGACACGCAAAAAGCTTTCTAATACTGAGAGAAAGCTATGAACGACAATATCCTTTCACTCAATAATATTGTAATGCGTTTTGGCGGATTAGTTGCTGTAAATAATGTTAATATGGCAATTAAACGAGGAAGTATTACTGGATTAATTGGTCCCAATGGTGCTGGAAAAACAACAGTTTTCAATATGATTTCTGGATTTTATGCTCCTACAAGCGGCACCATTCTTTTTGATGAGAAAAAAATTTCTGGAGCGTCTCCTTATATTATCTGTAGAAGCCATATTGCCAGAACATTTCAAAATATTCGTCTTTTCTCAGGGTTAACGGTTTTGCAGAATGTTATGGTAGGAGCGCATGTTCGACAAAAATATCCTTGGTTTTCGTCAGCTCTCTTTTTTTCAAAAGCAATAAAAGAAAAGAAGGAAGTTTATAAAAATTCCTTGGAGCTCCTTGAACAGCTACAACTTGATCATCTTGCCAATCAATCGGCAACAGCTTTACCTTATGGTGTGCAACGACGTCTAGAAATTGCGCGTGCGTTAGCCACAAAGCCCAAATTGCTTCTTCTTGATGAACCTGTTGCTGGCATGAATCCACAAGAAAGTGAAGATCTTAGAAAATTCATAGCAAAAGTGCAAAAAGACTTTGATCTTACAATTCTTCTTATTGAGCACGATATGAAAGTGGTTATGGGGCTTTGCCAACATATTTTGGTTATGGAATATGGCTGTTGCATTGCCAGTGGTACACCAGATGAAATTCGTAATAACCCTAAAGTTATTGAAGCTTATCTTGGCGGAGATGTTTATGGATATTCTTAAAATAAAAAATCTTTATGTTCATTATGGCGCCATTAAAGCTGTCCAAAATCTTTCTATGTCCATAAAGCGGGGCAGTATTGTCACTTTAATTGGAGCCAATGGTGCAGGAAAAAGCAGTATTGTACGTTCTATTACAGGGCTTAATCGCTCTGTTTATGGAGAAATTACCTATAATGGCAAATCTATTATAAAAAAATCACCAGAAGAGATTTTGCGATTAGGGATTGCTCTAAGCCCTGAAGGACGACGTATCATGCCCCATCTCACTGTTTTAGAGAATCTTCATCTAGGCGCTTATATTCGTCACGATAAGCAGGGAATTTCCCGTGATATTGAATGGATATTTGACCTTTTTCCGCGCCTACGTGAAAGAGCAAAACAGTTGGGAGGAACAATGTCAGGTGGTGAACAACAGATGGTTGCTGTGGGCCGTGCACTCATGAGCAATCCTGATATGGTCATATTAGATGAACCCTCGTTGGGGTTAGCACCACTTCTCGTTCGAGAAATTTTTTCGATTATTCGAAAAATTAATGATATGGGAAAAACTGTTCTTCTTATTGAACAAAATGCATTTGCTGCACTTTCCATAGCTGACTATGCTTATATTTTAGAGGTAGGACATATTTTATTTCACGGTGAAGGAAAAACTATGCTCTCTGATTCGCGTGTTAAAGAAGCCTATCTTGGTGGGTAAGACTACGAATTAAGGAAATAGAGCTCATCCCTCCACCTTTTAAAAAAGCATTTCTTATTAAGGATGAGAAATGCTCCTTTGTGAATTTTGACTATTACATCCACCATTTTTCTGCACTGAATATTCCTGCTTCTTGTTCAATAATGTGCGCTATCTGAAAAATGACTTCTTCAGAAAAAGGTTTACCAATCAATTGCAATCCTAGAGGTAAACCATTTGATGACAGACCAGCAGGAACAGAAATTCCTGGTAAACCAGCCATATTAACTGGTACCGTAAAAATATCATTAAGATACATTGCTACAGCATCATTTTTTATTTTTTCATCAGCAATACCAAAAGCAGGTGTTGGTGTTGCTGGTGTCAAAATAGCATCAATGCCTGAAGCAAAACATTGATCAAAATCACGTTTTACGAGTGTTCTTACTTTTTGAGCTCTTAGATAACAGGCATCATAATAACCAGATGAAAGGACATAAGTTCCCACCAAAATACGCCGCTTGACTTCATCACCAAAACCAACAGAACGCGTATTTTCATACATCTCAATGATGTCTTTCCCAGGCATGCGCAAACCAAAACGCACACCATCATAACGCGCTAAATTAGAAGAGGCTTCTGCAGGAGCTATAATGTAATAAGAAGGTAGAGCATATTTTGTATGGGGCAAAGAAATATCTTTAATCTCAGCACCTGCTTCTTTTAACCAATTTATTCCTTTTTGCCAAAGCTCAATAATTTCTGGAGACATTCCATCCACATGATATTCTTTTGGAATACCGATTTTCATTCCTTTGATTGATTGACCAAGATAACTTTCATAATCAGGAACTGGTAAATTGACGGAAGTAGAATCTTTTTCATCAAAAGAGGCCATTGATCTGAGTAAGATAGCACAATCACGAACATCTCTAGCAACAGGTCCAGCTTGATCAAGAGATGAAGCAAACGCGACAACGCCCCATCGCGAACAACGTCCATAAGTTGGCTTTATTCCCACAGTTCCAGTAAAAGCTGCTGGTTGACGTATTGAGCCACCTGTATCGGTTGCAGTTGCACCAGCACAAATTTGTGCAGCAACAGCGGCTGCGGATCCTCCCGAAGAACCACCGGGTACGAGTTTTTCATTTGAGCCTTTTTTTCTCCATGGACTAATAACGGGACCATAATATGATGTTTCGTTGGATGAGCCCATAGCAAACTCATCCATATTAAGTTTTCCTAACATCACAGCACCATCTTGCCATAAATTAGCCGTGACAGTTGATTCATAGTGCGGTTTAAAACCATCAAGGATATTTGAACAGGCTTGAGTATGAACACCATAGGTTGCAAAAAGATCTTTAATCCCCAAGGGAATTCCTTCCAAAAGCCCTCCCTGCCCTTTCGCTAAGCGACTGTCTGATTCAGCAGCCATTTTCATTGCCTGTTCTGCTGTTATTGTTACATAAGCATTCAAAACTGGATTAGCTGATTCTATTGCTTGTAAATAAGCTTCCGTTAATTCTGTTGCTTTGAGATTTTTCTTTATTAAAGCATCACGAGCTTGCGCAATTGTGAGAGTTGTTAAATCAGTCATATTGGTTCTCAAATTTCAAAAATATAAAAAGTTACTCAACAATTTTTGAGACAAGAAAAAAATTTTCTTCTGTAACAGGGGCATTGGCTACAATATCTTCTGCTTTATCGCCATCTGTAACAGTATCTTCACGCATTCGTAGAGTCATCGGCATCACAGATGTTAATGGCTCAACTCCACTGACATCAACTTCATTCAATTGCTCTACAAAACCTAAAATAGCATTGAATTTTTTTGTCACAGGTTCTATCTCATCATCGTGGAGGGCAATCCTTGCTAAATGTGCTATCCGCTTGACTGTCTCTTGATCAACAGACATACTCTTTACGCCTTTCTGCTTTTTTGTTTATTTATTTGATCTTTATTCTGGCTATACAAGGCTGCACTTGTAAGTGCAAGAATATTAGATAACATGAATAAAGAATATAACTATAGATCTGAAACATTAAAAAACGTATTATACCTTTATGACTGTTATTAATATAGATGAAGTTATAAAACATCTTTTGCCTAGACAAACAATAGCAGGCTTAGATTTAGGGACAAAAACTATCGGAATTGCGATTTCTGATAGGGGGCTGACTGTCTCAAATCCGCGTCCTGTACTACAGCGAAAAAAATTTACAGAAGATGCTTACAGACTTATTAAAATTTTTGACCGTGAAAATGTAGGCGTTATTATCATTGGCTTACCTCTTAACATGAATGGAAGCAGTGGCTCTCGTGTTCAAGCAACCAGAGCTTTTGTGAGTAATATGAAAGCTTATACAAAAATTCCATTTGTTTTTTGGGACGAACGTTTATCAACAATTGCTGCGGAACGGTCTCTTTTAGAAATGAATGTATCGCGCGCTAAAAGAGCAAGCCGTATTGATTCAGCAGCCGCCGCTTTTATATTGCAAGGTGCTCTCAATAGAATTCAAAACTTTCATCATATGGAAGGATAGAGAACATTGAGCAAATGCCCTGCATTATATCGTGCAATGAGCATCCCGTAAGAAGATCTCCATTGTCCCCCAAGGCGGCTTTCCATATAGGCATTCGCAACATGTTCTATGTCTGTAGAACGTAATGCTGCTGCTGCTGCTGCATAAGCTACTTGTTCAACAAAAAATCTTCCTGCACCTTCATTTGCTGATGCCATATCACCTGCTGACTTAATAATTTCAATTGCTCGGGGTCCTGCTGGTCCAATATCAAGAGCAATTTTTTCCAACAATTTCTGAAACAATCCCGGTGCTTTTTCAGCAATAAGAATGGCATCCTTTACCAATTGATTAGCAGAACTATTTCTCACAATCCGCGCAGGCCCATTATGCAACATTTGTGATAATGGATTATTCTCTATAAAACTTTCAATACCAAGTTGTGCGATAATTTCACCAATAATAGGCACAACCAATTGACTTACATGATAAGCAATAATAGGTGTCATAATGCGGGCAAAAGCTGCTTCAGAACGGTCATTTGCTGCATTGTCAAATGCTCTCGCTAAACGTAAAACCAATGCTTGTGAGGCAGCTATATCTAATGCAATATCTGCAAAAATACGTTCTGTCAGTGGAGGTAAAGGCTGATTGGGCATTTTTTTCCGGAAAAAATCCATACCAAATTGAAGAGCCGCTCGTAAAACACCTGCCGATATGACAGATTGATCGAAACGCATCATCGTCTCGATATCTTTAATAACTTTAAGCCCTTCTCCAGCATTTCCCAAAAGCCAGCCATAACTGCCTTGGAAGTCGACAACCCCCTCTGGTGTTAAAAGTTCTCCAGAACGCTGAATTAAATGACGAATCGATATAGATCCATTTAATGCGCCATTTTCTTGTATGCGTGGAATAAAAAAACAACTTAAATGACCATCTAAATCTGCACTAACAAGATATCCGTCAGCGGTAGGATTAATAACGTTGGTTTTTACAACATTTAAACGATATAGATCACGTTCCATACTTTCATCGAAAGAAATTTTCTTAACACTTGGAAAATTGAAAGCGTATTTTTCAATATCGTCAAATGCACAAGTTAGAGAAGCAGCCTTTTTATGATGAATAGGTTTTGATGAGGAATCATATTGGCGTGATAAAAGTACATTTTGCCATTTTTTGAAGAGCTCGATATCACTAATTAAAACAGCAATAGCTGCACTCGTTATGATAACTTCATTCAAATGTCCTGTTTCTAAACCAGCAGATAAAGCTAAACGAATCGCACGCGCTTGATAGCGTACTCCATTTTCTGAGCTCGTATTTTCCCAAAGCGAGGTAACCAAACCTGCTTGTCTAGAATATTGTTGAAGAGCTTGATAGGAAGAATGGATCTCTAATCTTTCTGTTGGTTGCCCCCATTCATCATTATAGCATAGTAAAGGCTTATAATGATTCGCTAAGCAAGAAAGTTTCCATGCTTCTCGACTCGCGGCAAAATCCCCTATTTCTTCAAAACTTGCTAACAAAAACTTAGGCAAAGTAGAAGCAATACGAAACATAAGCGTATCGCTAAGAAATGTATTTTTTCGACGAGTATTTTGCGCAGATACAGCACTCATAGGTATATTCCTACATTCAAATCATTCATATCATAGACTATTTGTCTTTTTAGAGTTAAGAAACATTTATCATATTCAAACAAATGCTTGTTTAACCTGTTTAGAGAGAGATAAAGAAGAATGCTATGATGCAAGATAATTTTTTCCCACTTTTCCCTCATCAACATCTTTTAGCTATTAAAGATCTGAGTGTACAAGATCTTAATACATTGCTTGATCGTGCAGAAGCAAATATTATCCTTTCTAACAAAATTGATAAAATAAAATCTACTTTGCATGGACGGACTCAAATTAATCTCTTTTTTGAAGCCTCTACGCGAACACAATCTTCTTTTGAATTAGCGGGTAAAAGGCTAGGTGCACACGTGATGAGTCTTGCGATCGGCAACTCATCTGTAAAAAAGGGAGAAACATTACTTGATACTGCTACAACTCTCAATGCGATGAAGCCCGATATACTGGTTTTTCGCCATAACAGTGCAGGAGCGGCAGCTTTATTAGCGCAAAAAGTTGATTGTTGTGTTATTAATGCGGGTGATGGTGCCCACGAACATCCAACCCAAGCTTTATTAGATGCTCTAACCATTAAAAGGGCAAAAGGTCGTATTGAAGGATTAACTGTTGCGATTTGCGGAGATATCTTACACTCGCGTGTTGCCCGTTCCAATATCCTGTGTCTCAATGCTTTGGGTGCTCGTGTTCGTGCTGTTGCTCCCTCAACACTCTTACCTGCAGAAATTGCTCATATGAGTGTTGAGGTTTTTAACACGATGAAAGAAGGTCTTAAAAATGCTGACGTTATCATGATGTTGCGCTTACAGCATGAACGGATGACAGGCTCTTTTATTCCTTCTACGCGTGAATATTTCCATTATTTTGGCTTACATAAAGAAAATTTAGCCTATGCCAAAAATGATTCTATTATTCTGCACCCTGGACCAATAAACCGTGGTGTAGAGATTGCATCCGATATAGCAGATGGACCACAAAGTATGATTCAGACACAAGTAGAAATGGGAATTGCAGTGCGTATGGCTGTCATGGAGGCTTTATTAGATTCACGCACAAAGATCAGTGGAGAAAAAAAATGATAAAACCAATTGTTTTTCAGAATGCTCGTATTATTGATCCTTCGCGCGCAATCGATGAAATTGGTACAGTTATTGTTAAAAATGGACGAATTATAGCCGCTGGAAAAGAAGCTCTGAATCAGGGATTCCCTGAAGAAGCAGAAGTTATTAACGCACAAAACAAAGCAATTCTCCCTGGACTTGTTGATGCGCGCGTTTTTGTTGAAGAATTAGGGAATGAACATTGTGAAACAATTACATCAGCAAGTTACGCGGCCGCAACAGGTGGTATTACTTCCTTTCTTATGATGCCAAACACGCATCCAGTTATTGATAATGTAGCACTCGTTAAATTTATTACGCATACAGCACAGGAAATGTCATTGGTCAATATTTATCCCGTTGCTTCAATCACACAAGGTTTCAACGGACAAGAAATAACCGAATTTGGTTTGCTCAAAGATGCAGGAGCCGTTGCTTTTAGTGAAGGAAAAAAAACACTTCAAAATTCATCTGTTATACGGCGTGCAATGACTTATGCACGTGATTTTGATGTTCCATTGATACATGAAACGCAAGATAAAGATCTTACAGGGCAAGGTGTGATGAATGAAGGACTGCTTGCCAGTTGGCTTGGTCTTTCTGGCATCCCTCGCGAAGCAGAAGTTATTCCACTTGAAAGAGATCTGCGATTAGCAGTATTAACGCAAACACGTTATCACGCCGCTCAAATATCAACAGCACTCTCTGTTGATGCACTCCGTTTAGGTAAAAAACGCAGTGAGAAGATTTCAGCGGGTGTATCTATTAATCATTTATCTTTCAATGAAAATGACATTGGACAATATCGCACCTCTTTTCGCTTAATGCCCCCATTGCGTACAGAAGAAGACCGTATAGCAATGATTGAAGCAATAAAGGATGGGACTATAGATGTTATTGTCTCTTCTCATGATCCTCAGAGTATCGACAAAAAACATTTACCATTTAATGACGCGGCAGTTGGCGCTATTGGTATGGAGACCTTATTGAGTGCAGCTTTACGCCTTTATCATGATGAGAGCCTATCTCTTCTACGGATAACGGAACTTTTGTCAACGGCGCCTGCAAAGCTCTTTGGACTCAATGCAGGAACACTCAAAAAAGGGGCTCATGCAGACCTTATTGTGGTTGATCTTGAAGAACCATGGATTGTTTCGAAAGAGAAGCTCTATTCACGTTCAAAAAATACCCCTTTTGAGAATGCACGTTTTCAAGGACGCGTGATCCAGACTTTTGTGAAAGGGAAAAACGTTTTTAAACTTGATCAACAAACTTAATGAGATTCTTAATGAATGAAGCAGAAATATTTTTTCAATCCACTCCATGGTTTATTTTCCTCGTATCTTATCTCATTGGCTCGATTCCATTTGGGCTTCTTTTTACGAAATTGTTCAAAATTGGTGATATAAGAACAATCGGTTCCGGCAATATTGGAGCAACAAATGTTTTACGAACAGGAAATAAAAAGCTTGCTGCTCTAACACTTCTTTGTGATATGTTGAAAGGAACTATCGTTGTTTTCGTTATAAAGTTTTTTAGTGATCCGCTAGACAATAGTATCCTTGTTTCTCTAGCAGGCTTTTTTGTTTTCTTAGGACATCTTTTCCCCGTATGGCTTAAATTTAAAGGTGGCAAAGGTGTTGCTACCTATCTAGGGGTCTGCTTAGGGACCTACTGGCCCGCAGCAATTATTTTTATTATTGTATGGAGTGCGATTTTTCTCCTCACACGCTATTCTTCATTATCCGCACTCGTTGCTGTTATGATCACGCCGATATTTGTTTTTTATTTTTCCGATTCTTATTTCTGTTGTATGCTGATTGCGATGAGCATATTTGTGTTCATAAAACATTATACAAATATCGGTAGATTATTAATTGGGGAAGAAAGTAAGATTGGTACGCAAAGCGGAGATAAATAAAGGAATCCTACTTACTGATCATCAACGTCTAAGCTGGTTACGGTTATTGCGCAGTGAAAATATTGGAGCTGTTAGTTTTCGCAATCTCATTGATCATTATAAAACAGCAGAAAATGCTCTGGCAGCACTGCCAGAGCTTAGTAGAAAAGGTGGTGGTTCTGTATCTATTAAAATAGCAAGCTTAGAAGATGCAGAAAAAGAAATGCAAGAAGCTGAAAGATTAGGTGTTCGGTTTATCGGTATGGGAGAACCAGATTATCCAGCTTTTCTTAAGGTTACAGAAGCCCCTCCGCCGCTTATTGCTATCAAAGGTAATGTTTCAATTTTTCAAAAAACTTCTATTGGAATTATAGGTTCTCGAAATGCTTCAGCTGCGGGAAAAAAGCTTACGGCTCAATTTGGGCGTTTTCTCGGAGAAGCAGACTTTGTAACAATTTCTGGGCTCGCTCGTGGAATTGATAGCGTTGCGCATCAAGCAAGTTTAAAAACAGGAACTGTTGCAGTCATGGCGGGAGGAATTGATCATATCTATCCTCCTGAAAATAAAAAGTTGCATGAAGATATTATTGCCAACGGTGGAGCCATCATCAGCGAAATGCCCATTTCTTGGAAGCCGCGTGCTATCGATTTTCCAAGAAGAAACCGTATTATTGCAGCTCTATCACTTGGTCTCTTGGTTGTAGAGGCAGCCCTGCGCTCAGGGTCCTTAATTACCGCACGTCAAGCAGCTGAAATGGGACGGCTAATTTTTGCCATTCCCGGTTCTCCACTTGATCCAAGATCTGTTGGTACAAACAATCTTATCAAAGACGGTGCTCTACTCACCACACATCCTTCTGACATTATAGAAACACTTACGCCATTAATTTCACCGCTTCCAAATTCGCAACTCAATTTTTTTGAGGAACCATCCTCTTTACAACTTGAAAAGGAGAATTTTAATTTAGCAGATGAAAAAAACAGCGATCTCTCTTTAGCAGATGATGATGCAGCACGTGCAGCAGTTCTCTCCGCTCTTTCAACAACGCCAATCGATTTAGACACACTCAGTATCCACTCAGGTGTTTCACTCCCAGCTCTCTACCTCTTGTTGGTAGAACTCGACCTTGCTGGAAAGCTTATTCGACACTCTGGTGGTTGTGTGTCATTGTCGAATCTTGATCTTCCCCAAGAGCCTCAGCACTATTAATAATGCTTTGCCCTTCTTTGGCAACCATATCCAAAAGCAATGCTAAAAGCGGACTGTGCGCCTGACGTGCCATCTGATTCATTTGCTTTGACATGTCTGTAATATATTGGATAACTTTTAAATGATTTATAAACATAATCCTCTATCCTTGAGCATTTCCCCTCCTACCTCTCAATAGACGTTATCTTAGTATTTCGCCGTATGTTTTTGTAATAACAGTGGAAAATAAATCGTGTAATTCTATATAGGGTGTACTCTAATAATAACAATCATAAGTTGTACAATATTCATGTTTTTTATATGGCTAATATTTTTTTATGTGCTCTTAAGCAATTGGCATTAGCTATTCGCGTAAAAGGCGTTTATAAAAAAATTTTTATTTCAATATTTGGGTAAAATTATGAATATCGTTATCGTTGAATCTCCAGCAAAAGCAAAAACAATTAATAAATATCTTGGGTCTCAATACAAAGTTGTCGCATCATTTGGACATGTTCGTGATTTGCCTGCAAAAGATGGTTCTGTTTTACCGGATCAAGATTTTTCTATGAAATGGGATATAGATTCTGCTGCCGCTAAACGTTTAAATGAAATAGCAAAAGCCGTTAAAGAAGCTGATAGCCTTATATTAGCAACAGACCCTGATCGTGAAGGGGAAGCTATTTCATGGCATATTCTGGATGTTCTTCGTCAAAAAAAAGTTTTAAAAGATAAACCTATTAAAAGAGTTGTCTTCAATGCCATCACCAAAAAGTCTGTGCTTGATGCTATGAACAATCCACGTGATATTGATACATCCCTTGTCGATGCTTATCTTGCACGTCGTGCTCTCGATTATCTCGTTGGTTTTACACTTTCACCTGTTTTATGGCGTAAACTCCCTGGTGCGCGTTCAGCAGGACGCGTTCAATCGGTTGCTTTGCGTATTATTTGTGATCGTGAATCAGAAATAGAACATTTTATCAAAGAAGATTATTGGTCCATTACAACACAGTTAAAAACCATCCGAAATGATAGTTTCCAAGCAAGATTGACAATGTTTAATCAAAGAAAAATAGGCAAGCTTGATATTCAATCTCAAGAACAAGCAGACCAAATTCGCTTTATGCTGGAGAAAGCTCAATATCATACACTCAGTGTTGAAGCAAAACCTACAAAGAGAAATCCTTTTCCTCCATTTACAACCTCTACACTACAACAAGCAGCTTCTTCAAAACTAGGTTTTTCAGCTTCTCGCACTATGCAAATTGCCCAAAAGCTTTATGAAGGCATTGAAATTAATGGTGAAACGGCAGGGCTTATTACTTATATGCGTACCGATGGTGTGCAGATAGCACCAGAGGCTATTGATTCAGCAAGAAAAGTTATTCATGAAACTTTCGGAAAAGACTATATTCCTGAAAAGCCACGTTTTTATTCAACAAAGGCAAAAAATGCACAGGAAGCACATGAAGCGATCCGCCCAACAGATTTTCAACGCAATCCTAGTCAAGTCCGTAATTTTCTCGATAGCGATCAAGCAAAGCTCTATGATCTGATATGGAAGCGTGCCATTGCCAGCCAAATGCGCTCTGCTGAAATTGAACGTACAACTGTTGAAATTGAAGCACAGACAGGAGAAAACTGTGCAAATCTACGGGCAACAGGATCTGTTATTCGCTTTGATGGCTTTATTTCCGTCTACACGGATCAACGAGACGAAGAAAATAATGAAGAAAATGAAACAACACGTTTACCACAAATAAACACTGGTGAAGCACTTACAAAAGAAAAAGTTGAATCTGTACAACATACCACAGAGCCCCCTCCCCGTTATTCTGAAGCCTCCTTAATTAAAAAGCTTGAAGAATTAGGAATTGGTCGTCCTTCAACTTATGCCTCCACATTGGCGACATTGTGTGATCGTGGATATATTATCATTGATAAGCGAAAACTTATTCCTGATGCTAAGGGGCGTATTGTTACAGCCTTTCTTGAAAATTTCTTTAATCGCTATGTAGAATATAGTTTTACAGCAGATCTTGAAGAAAAACTGGATCTTATCTCTGATGGCAAACTTTCTTGGAAAGATGTATTACGCGATTTTTGGGATGGATTTAATGCCTCTATTAGCAATATCCAAGAACTCCGTATCACCAATGTCCTTGATATTTTAAATGTAACATTAGCACCTCTTGCTTTTCCTGAACGCGAAGATGGAAGTGATGTGCGTTCCTGCCCTCTTTGTAAAAATGGTCAATTATCATTAAAACTCGGCCGTTATGGCGCTTTTGTTGGCTGTTCCAATTATCCTGAATGCAAATACACACGCCAACTTGGTACAGATACAAAAGAAGATAATGAAGTTGCGCACAATGACGAACCTGTTATACTTGGGATTGATCCTGAAACAGGAAAAGATATCTCTCTTCGCAATGGCCGTTTTGGTCCCTATATTCAACGAGGTGAAAGCAAAGAAGTTAAGCGCGCAGGACTACCAAAAGAATGGCAGGCAGAAAACATAACCCTCGAAAAGGCCTTGGCTTTACTATCCCTTCCCCGTGAAATTGGCCTTCATCCTGAAACTGGCAAAATGATTACCGCGACAATTGGACGATATGGTCCCTACCTTAGTCATAATGGAAAATCTGCACGCCTTCTTCATGCAGATGAAGTTTTTGATATTGGTATTAATCGCGCTGTTACAGTATTGGCAGAACAACAAGAAAATAAAACCAAGCAAAGCAGAGCAACATCTGCAGCATTGGCAACATTAGGAGAGCATCCAGAAGGCGGAACAGTCACCGTACGCAATGGACGTTACGGTCCTTATGTCAATTGGGGTAAAATTAATGCAACATTGCCAAAAGAGAAAGATCCCATTAGTGTAACACTTCCAGAGGCATTAGAACTTATATTGGCCAAAGAATCGAGCAAAAAGACAACTTCAAAAAGAGCTTCTTCCAAGACAAAAGCAAAGACAAAAGAGACATAAATTTTGGCTAAAGATGAAAAAAACGTAAAATATCTCTCCTCATTCAAGGGAGAAAAATTGCCCAATAAGGAAGAAATTATTTCCTTTATTAATGAGAATCCTGATCGATCAAATAAACGAGAAATAGCCAAAGCTTTTAACTTAAAAGGTAATTCTCGTATCTGGCTTAAAGATATATTACGTGCGTTAAAGGATCAAAATCTTATATCTAAACAGCGCAAAAGAGAAATAAACAAAGGAAAATTGCCTCCTGTTGCTTTAGTAAAAATTAGTGAACGTGATAAAGATGGCGGTTTTATTGCACAACCTCTTGAATGGGAAGATACGCCAAAGCCCAATATTGAAATACACTCTTTTCATCACATAAAGGGAGGGAGTGTTGGCGTTGGAGATCATGTTCTTGTAAAAGTTTTTCGAAATAAAAATTCTCAAAATCCCCCATATAGGGGGCGAATTATTCGTAAAATTGAACTATCCCCAAAGAGCGCATTTGGTATTGTACGAAAGTTGGAAAATAATCAATGGCGCCTTGATCCTATAGATCGCAAAACCAATGAGCTCATAGTTGAAATGTCTCCAGACATGAAGATTGAAACGGGTGATCTTGTTGAAGTTGAAATAAAAAAAAATACTGGTTATGGACTAAAAAGTGCACAAGTAAAAAATGTCTTAGGACATATTAAGAGTGAAAAAACACTCTCCATGATTGCTCTTCTCTCAAAAGGAATTCCTTATATTTTTCCTGAAAGCGTTCTTGAGCAAGTTAAACATATCAAAGCTGCCAAGATGGATAACCGCGAAGATTGGCGACAATTACCATTTATTACGATCGATCCACCAGATGCCAAAGACCATGATGATGCAGTTTATGCAACCAAGGATAAGGATCCAGCAAATAATGATGGTTGGATTATTATTGTAGCCATTGCAGATGTTTCTTATTATATCAAAACAGGAAGCGCTTTAGATAAAGAAGCATTGAAACGTGGAAATTCTGTTTATTTTCCCGATACCGTTGTGCCAATGTTACCTGAACGCCTTTCTCATGATTTATGTTCTCTGCATGAAGGAAAAGAAAGACCAGCTTTAGCCGTTCGTATGATTTTTGATGCAAACGGTAATAAACGAAAACATAGTTTTCATCGTACTATGATTCGTGTAAGAGCCAAACTTTCTTATCAAGAAGTACAATTGGCAATTGAAGGTAATATAAATGAAAAAATAGCCCCTCTTTTTGAGAGCATTTTGCACCCCTTATGGGAAGCCTATGCATGCCTTAAAACTGCGCGAAATTGTCGCCAACCACTAGAATTAGAAATTGCAGAAAAAAAGATTATTCTTGATCAAAATGGATCTATCCAAGATGTTGTGAGTGAAGAACATCTAGAAGCCCATCGTTTGATTGAAGAGTTTATGATACAAGCCAATATTGCAGCTTCTGAAACATTAAAACAACATCACCAGCCGCTCATTTATCGTATTCATGAAAAACCTTCTCTTGCTAAGCAAGAAATACTTCGGAGCTTTCTTCAAAGTTTAGGGATATCACTCTCTAAAAGTGCAGAACTAACATCAGCACGTCTTAATAGAATTTTAGAAAAGGTCGCTCATACTGAACAACAAGAACTGATCAATCAAGTTATTTTGCGTTCACAATCACAGGCAGAATACAACCCTAAAAACAGTGGCCATTTTGGTTTGAATTTGCAGAACTATACGCATTTTACATCACCAATTCGCCGTTATGCTGACCTCATTATTCATCGAGCACTCATTAAAGCTCTCAAATTAGGAAATGATCAATTAACAGATACACAAGAACAAAATCTTGCAGAAATTGCTACGCAAGTTTCTTTATACGAACGCCGTGCAATGATGGCTGAAAGAGAAACGATTGATCGGCTTGTTGCTCACTATTTAATGAATAAAATCGGTCGTATTTTTACAGGTCGCATTTCCGGAGTTACAAAAGCAGGTCTTTTTATCTCACTTGATAAACTCAATACAGATGGTTTTGTCCATATTTCTACACTTAAAAATGATTATTATCATTTTGATGAAGCACAACATGTTCTTGTAGGACAGCGTAGCCATAAAGGCTATCAGCTCAGTGATGTTGTAGAAGTAAAACTTATAACGGTACAACCTTTTGCTGGCGCTTTATGCTTTGAACTGTTAACAAAACCTCGTCCAATAAAATTTTCACCGACATCCTACCATAAAAACAAATTAAAAAAACAAAAGTATACTCTTTATGGGAAAAGAAAAAATTAAGCTTCTTTCCCTCAATTACATAGAATATGAATAATAAATTCAATTTAAGAAATGACTTATATTATATAATATTTATATTATTTTATATATACAATCTTATTTCTTTAGTATACAAGAGGATAAATTTTATTATTAAGTCTATAATAACCATATAAAAATCTTGCAGTTTTTTATACTTAGGAAATGAGAGAAACTGCAAAGGATAGTTTTGGCTCCCTTTCATTTCAGCTCATCTTTTCATTGTTTAAATAAACAAGAGTACCTTAAGCCATTCTCATGAAAAAAAAACCTTTTGACTCTCAAAATAATTCTTTGCGTGCAATTATTGCCGCTATTGCAACCATTGGCACTGTTGGAACAGCATTGGCAATGGGAACACAACTTGTCTCTCTTCTTATGGCAGAGAAAGGACTTTCCAACAGTACAATCGGCTATAGTGGAACAGTTGGTGGAATCGCCATAATTATTGCAGCTATTTTTACGTCTCGAATTGCCTTATGCTTAGGAATCGCTCAAACAATATTGCTTATGATGGCGATAGGATCTTTAAGTTTTTTAGGATTCTATTTTTTTGATCCCATATGGGTTTGGTTTATTTTAAAGTTTATATTACATTTCAGCATGACAGTTATGTTTATCCTGTCAGAGTTTTGGATCAACAGTTATGCTCCCCCCAAAAAACGCGGTTTTATCCTTTCTATTTATGCTATTGTCTTAGGATTAGGGTTTATAATAGGTCTAACGCTGCTAGCAAAAGTGGGAACACAAGGATTTATTCCTTTTGCTGTTGGATATAGCCTTATTATACTTGCTACTATACCAATTCTTACCGCTTGGAAATTAAGTCCAGAATTTCAAAAAAATCAATATATGCCATTTTTTCGTTATCTTTTTCACGTTCCAAGTGCAATGATGGCGGTCCTTGTTTACGGGGCCATTCAAATGGGCGTATTAACTCTTATAATACCCTTTAGTTTATCCATTGGTTATAATGAGAATGAAGCAGCACATTTTATGGCAACCCTTGCACTTGGGAATATTTTCCTCTTAATTCCTATCAGCATTATAAGCGACTACGCCAAAGATCGACGCTACCCGCTGATGAGTTGCGCTATTTTAGGTTTTATAGGAACTTTTATAGTACCATGGATTCTTCAATATCCATGGATTCTGATGCTTGATTTGTTTTTTCTGGGTGGTGTATCAGCGAGCCTTTATACAATTAGTCTTGCACATTTAGGAGCCCGTCTCAAGGGGCAAGAGCTTGCTGCTGCTAATTCTGCTTTTATTTTTTGTTATGGAATTGGTATGCTCATCGGACCGACCTTTATCGGAAAATCCATGGATATCTTTAAACCCTTTGGTTTTTCAATAGCTATGGCTGTTTTTTTCGGTTTATATGTCATTTTCGTGTTTGTCCAACTTATGAGAAAATTAATCAGCTCTTGACTTTTTTGAGAACATCCGTAGTGTTGCCGGAAAATCTGATGATGTCGGAAATAAGTTTTGACAGCAATAATATTTTTTCAGTATAAATAGGGTACTTACATTATGGCTAAAGCAGCAACCATTAAGATCAAGCTTTTATCAACTGCGGATACTGGTTTTTTCTATGTAACAAAGAAAAACAGCCGTACAATGACAGATAAAATGAGCAAGCGTAAATATGATCCAGTTGTAAAAAAACACGTTGAATTTAAAGAAACAAAAATTAAATAAATAAAATTATCATTGAATTGATAGATTTTATATTCCAAAAGAAATGTGGGAGTATTGCTCTTCAAATTTATTTTTTGAGGGGTGTTTTTTATTTCCTTAAGTTTAAAAAGTTTACTTTAAACTTTGTATGTTTTGTACGGATTTGGATAAGTTGATTTATTATTTAAGTTGCTTACATATATTCTGTATGAGTATTTGATTATTGTGATATCTAATGAAAATTTTGTCATTAAAACGAAACATTGTTTCGTCATATGAATAAAGTTTCTCGATACTAAAATAGAGTTATAATAATGTTAGCAGTTTCTTTATTTCATGAAAAAATCTTTTTCTCATTTTAATCTAAGAAGCTTTAATCTAAAAGTTATCGGTTTCAGTATTTTTGTTGCTGCTAGCATTCTTATCATTATGTCAACTTATTTTAAGAAAACTCAGCGGTTGCCTCAAAAAGAAAAATTTTCTTCTCAAAACTCTGTTGAAGGAAATGCATTAATCATTGATGGCGATACCATTATGATTTCTTCAATTAAGATTCGACTAGCTGGAATTGATGCTCCTGAACTCCACCAATTTTGTGGAAAAAAGGAAGCGCGCTACCCTTGTGGGCTTGAGGCAAAAAAATATTTAGAAAAACTATTAAAAAATCAAACTGTTACATGTCACTGGAAAAAAACAGATAAATATCGCCGTATTCTTGCAACATGTAAAACAAAACAAGTTAGCAATATCAACGCAACACTTGTACATAATGGTTGGGCTGTAAATTATTATGAATACCCCAAAGAAGAGCAAGAAGCTAGAAAGAAAAAGAAAGGAATATGGGCATCAAGTTTTCAACGACCAAAAGAATGGCGCAAAGCAAATCCTCGCACAGAATAAAAAAAATATTTTTTAATTTTATTTACTAATGAAACAATGTAGCCCAATTATCAAACTTGAAAAAGAGATCTATTCCTGTCGTGTTTGCGTCCAACAACCCCATTATTTTCCTCCTCTTCCTCATGAACCAAACCCTGTCGTTTATTTATCCGATACTGCTTCGATTGCAATTGCAGGCCAAGCACCAGGGTTGCGTGTCCATGAAACTTCTATCCCTTTTAATGATCGCTCTGGCGAAAAATTGCGTAATTGGCTAGGTGTCACGAAAGAAGAATTTTATAATAAATCTCTCTTTGCTATTGTTCCTATGGGATTTTGTTTTCCAGGTTATGATAAAAATAAAGCTGATTTACCACCAAGACGTGAATGTCGAGAAATATGGCATGAAAAGATATTTCAGGCAATGCCTCAAATAAAGCTTGTTCTTGCTATTGGCAGTTATGCGCAAAAGTGGCACATTACAGAATTAAAACATAAAACCGTTTCTGCAACTGTTGGTGATTGGAGAAATATTCTTTCCATTCCTCAACCTCGAGGCTATAATGTTATGCCTTTGCCTCATCCGTCATGGCGAAATACTTTTTGGTTACAGAAAAACCCATGGTTTAACGATGAGCTTATTGTATATCTGCGTCGTTTAGTGCGTAAATTTTTATAAATTAAAATATTGAGAAAAAATATGGATCGTCTTGACCGAAAAATTTTACATCTTTTGCAAGAAAATGCGACACTTTCTGTTGCTGATATTGCTAAAAAAGTGGGACTTTCGACCACTCCTTGCTGGCGTAGAATTCAAAAACTTGAAGAAGATGGCGTCATTCAGCGTCGTGTTGCTGTTCTTTCTCCAGAAAAAGTAAACGCACACGTCACTGTTTTTGTGTCTATTCGCACAAATACACATAGTCATGAATGGTTTAAGCGTTTTTCAAAAATTGTGCAAGAATTCCGTGAAGTCATTGAATTTTATCGAATGAGTGGAGATATTGACTATTTATTGCGTGTTGTTGTGCCCAACATTGAAGCTTATGATCTTTTTTATAAAAAATTAATTTCTAAAATTGACATCCGTGATGTCTCTTCTTCTTTCGCAATGGAACAGATTAAATATACAACAGAACTTCCACTTAATTATATTAAATTACACGACAAGACGCATGAACAAAGCTCTTAAGATTTTTTATATCCGTCTTATGATCTTTTAGGCATTCAAACTTTCTTGTTAAAAAACCACCATTTGTGCATGTGTTAAAACAGCAGCTTTGACAATACCAGCTGCCATAGCTGCTCCTGTTCCTTCACCAAGACGCATCCCTAAATCTAGAAGTGGTTCTTTGCCAATTTTTTTTAAAAGTTTACGATGAGCTGTCTCAGAAGAAACATGTCCAACAAGGGTATGATCAAGAGCTTTTGGATGCATTTTATAAAGAACCGCTGCAGCTACTGTTGCCACAAAACCATCTAAAATAACGGGTATTTTTTCTATTCTTGCTGCTAAAATAGCACCAACCATAGCAGCAATCTCACGTCCTCCTAAGCGACGCATTATCTCAAAAGGATCATTAAAATAATCCTTATGCAAAGAAATGGCTGTCTTAACCGCTGCAATTTTACGCTGATAAAAATCGCCTTCTGATTCCATACCATTTCCTGTCCATTCTTCCACTTCCCCTCCAAACAATGCTAAGCATAAAGCTGAAGCTATTGTTGTGTTTCCAATTCCCATTTCTCCAATACATAAAAGATCTGTCCCACCCGCAATGGATTCCATTCCAAATGCCATTGTAGCAGCCGCACTCCGCTCATCCATTGCGGCATCCTTCGTAATATTCATTGTTGGATATTCCAATGCTAAATCAAAAATTTTTAATCCAAGATCATAAGCAATACAAATTTGATTGATAGCAGCTCTACCAGATGCAAAATTTTCTACCATTTTTTGTGTCATAGATTGTGGAAATGGTGTAATATTCTCCTCTACAATACCATGGTTTCCAGAAAAAATAGCAACCAAAGGTCGCGTTACGATAGGTTTTTCTGTACCCCTCCACCCCGCATACCAAACAGCAATATCTCCTAGTTTTCCCAATGTTCCTTGCTCTTTTGTTAAGTTTTTTTGCCGTTTTTTTGCCAAAATTATAGAAAACTCATCAGCAACAGGTAAATTTGTAAGCAAAGCACGAAAATCATCAAATGGACTAGCGATCATAAGGATACCTTTTAAAATCTACAATGTTTATGAAAATCACGTCATATATACAGGATATAAATAATTTATTGTTTTTTTAACAGTGCTTTAAAAAAGTTAAATACTATGAAGGCAATAATTTCTATATTCTATTTTCTACCCCAATAACAAACGTGCAAGATTCAAAATGTTATTAATATCTTATGACTACCTTTACAGTGATACCCTTAAGTTATTTTTTATTTAATAAGTATAATCAGCATGCCGTTTAATATATAAATTCTAACATTCTTATTCATAATAAAAGTTATAAACTTTCAAAAACTTATAAAATTAAAAGGATCAAAATTATCGCAAAGAAATCAAAACGCAAAGGATCTCAACTCTAATATATGTTAATTGTCTGACTGTTATTAAATGAGAGCATAAAAAGCTTCTTTTAAAGTACATATATCTGCGTTTGGTTTTGTCGCATCATTTGATAGTATTTGCCGCCATCGACGTGCCCCACCCCGCCCATGAAATAAACCAATCATGTGACGCGTCACATGAGAAAGCCGCCCCCCCGATGCAATATGTCGAGCCGCATAATCACACATAACCTCAATAAGATCACTCTCACTTAGACTATTCTGCGACTCACCATAGAGTTCAAAATCAATATGTTTTAACAAAGTTGGATCATGATAAACTTGGCGACCAACCATGACAGCATCACAGAAAGTTAAGTGTTCTTTGATCTCATCAATCGATTTAATTCCACCATTTATCCCAATGAATTTATGAGGATATTGACGTTTTAATTTGTAAACCCTTTCATAATTAAGGGGCGGAATATTGCGATTTTCTTTCGGACTCAATCCTTGTAGCCATGCCTTGCGTGCATGTATCCAAAGCGCATCACATCCAGCATTCCAAACCTGATTAGCCAAAAGATCTAACGCTAACTCTTCATCTTGTTCGTCCACTCCAATCCGACATTTGACAGTTACAGGTATAGTAACCTCTCGTTTTATTGCTTCTACGGCATTTGCCACAATGTCTGGATGTAGCATCAAACAAGCTCCAAAGACACCTGCTTGAACACGATTTGATGGGCAACCAACATTGAGATTTATTTCGTTGTAGCCAAAATCCTCAGCAATTCGTGCAGCTTCTGCTAACTTTTTCGGATCTGCGCCCCCTAATTGTAATGCAACTGGACATTCTTTGTCGCTAAAAGCCAACAATTGTTCGCGAACACCATGAATGACAGCATCTGCTACCATCATTTCCGTATAAAGGAGAGCTTTTTTCGTTAAAAGACGATAAAAAAATCTGCAATGTCGGTCTGTCCAGTCCAACATTGGTGCTACTGCAAATTTTATAGGCGATGGAAGGTTGTAAAATATCATGAGGGTATTACTCTCATGTCCCTATAGCTCTCTCTTTATACATAAAAAAATACTTACTTTTAGTTTACGGAAAATTTTATTCTCTTATACTATCATGAGTATAATAACAGCTCATTATTTTCAATTGATATCAAGGTTTACTACAATCAATCATGCCACAACACAATATCGCATTTCTCATAGATTAGTGTTCAGGTATATAAACATGAAAAAAGAAGATTTTTACTATAATATAAAAAACTCATTTATAAGTTCTTCTTATTACGCTCTTCAAGCCTCTTCCCTTACATGATTTAGTACAGCGTTTAAGATAATAAATGCTAAACTAACACATTATAGAATTTTTCATGATCGATTTAATTTTCTTTATATTTTTTTAACTCATTGTGCAAATAAACGATACAGAAAGTAGCTTTTATCTTCTCTTAAAGAAGAAAAAAACCTTATTTCACACGAATCTAATTATAAATTATTTTTTATCAATGAGTTCTTTTTGGTAATATTCTTAGATTTCACTTTATAAGATAGACAAATTTCATCTTAAATATTCTATCTAATTTTGCCATTTTGTGATTCTTGCAAAAAAAAACTAAAATCAGGGTATAGACAACCATTGCCTTTTTAATATCTATAACTAATATCAGTATCTCTCGAAGGAAAATATTTTACAATATTGCAGATACAATCTGTAAAATGAAATGATCATAAACGTTGTTCAATCTCTTGTTGGCTTTGCATATAGGAAGAAAGAGTATCAACCTCTTGTTCATTAAATAGGAGCCCCAGTTTTGAACGACGCCATAACACATCTTCACATACTTTAGCCCATTCTTTTTCCATCAACCATTTTACTTCTACTTCATAAAGCCCATGTCCAAAATTTTTTCCTTTATTTGCCTTACCATGTGCAAAGATCACCAATGCTTCCGTACCGTAGGAGCGTGCAAGCCTGCGATGTGTAAAAGCATCTAAATCTGGCATTAAAAGAGCAATCCTATTTTCGATTGTATCTAATTTGTTATAGGGAAAATCACCCCCTGGAAGTACTGCCTTAGCCGTCCATGATGCTCCCTTTTTACCAAGCTCTTTTTCAACAAATTTCATCGCATCTTCAGCCAACTTACGATAAGTTGTAATCTTTCCACCATAAAGATTAAGTATCTTTGGTGTCGTTCCTGTTCCCATTTCTTTTAAAACATAATCGCGCGTAATTTCTTGTGCTTTTGAAGCTCCATCATCATAGAGTGGACGAACTCCAGAGTAAGACCAGACAATCGTTTCAGGCAACACTGGTTGTATGAAATATTCACTGGCTGCTGCACAAATATAATCAATTTCTGTATCAGTAATATGAACGTCAGCCGGATCTCCTTGATAATTACAATCTGTTGTTCCAAGTAAGGTAAACTCTTCTTGATACGGAATAGCAAATATAATACGCCCATCACCATTTTGAAAAATATAAGCACGATCATGAGTATAAAGCTTGGGAACTAAAATATGAGAACCTCTAACAAGCCGTACTGGTGGATGTTCTTTACAATCTAATATGCTTGCTAAAACATGATCAATCCAAGGACCTGTCATATTCGCGACATAAGAAGCTGTGACACTATATTCTTTGCTACTTAACTTGTCTTGAAGAAAGATACGCCATTTATTGTCTTCTTTTTTTAAAGAGAGAACTTCTGTTCGTACTTTTATATCAGCTCCCCACTTTTCTGCATCACGAGCATTGCCAATAACTAAACGCGCATCATCTACTCTTGCATCAGAATATTCAAAACCTCTCTGATATTCTTTCTTCAGTGTAGAGCAAAATTTTTGTGAAAAATTAATCGTTTTACTGCGCCACAATTTCTGATTCCAATTCCCTAAATAATCATAAATAAAAAGTCCAAAACGCAACATCCAAGCAGGGCGCAATTCTTTATGATAAGGAAGGAGAAAACGCAAAGGACGCACAATATGTGGAGCCATACGTAAAATAATCTCGCGTTCTTTCAATGCTTCACGAACAAGTTTGAACTCATAGTGTTCAAGATAACGAAGCCCACCATGAATAAGCTTTGTTGACGCACTTGAGGTCCCAGATGCAAGATCGTTCATTTCAGCCAATCCCACTTTAAATCCGCGTCCTGCTGCATCTCTTGCCAATCCACAGCCGTTTATCCCTCCTCCAATGATAAACAGATCATAATGTGTTGTGGTTTTCATAATTTCACTTTTCATTATTTAATTTTGTTTCTCAGTACTCAATAAAGCAACAGGAAAAAATAATACAAATGTTCTTCATTGTATTATCAACGTACTTTTTCCTAAAATAAACACGCACAAAAAGCTTTTGATACCCTTATACATCAAAACAACATTTGACAAATTAAAGAGAATTTTTTTATCTTTTACAAAACATAATCCTTACCAAGCCAAGGTTTATCATATGAAATCTTTTTAGAGAAAAATTGATGTTTTTTCTCATTCTTAAAGATACACTATAACTAAATGCTTCATTGCACATAGATAGCGCTTTTCATATAGTTCACTCAATGACACCCTAAAAAATGTGAAGGTATACAAATGAATTATCACTCTCAAAACTCGAAAATAACACTTTTTTCAAAAATTTTAGTCATAGTTATGTCGAGTATTTTAATCTTTTTACCTTCTTTATCAAACGCAACATCACACTCAAAAACAGCAAATGATTTAAGCTTAGAAAAGCTTAAATCACAACTTTTGGAAGATTCTAGCTTTTTATCTAAGCTTAAAGAAAAAATGATACCACATACTGATTCTCATCATATTCAACAAATCGTCAGAGAGTATCTTCTTACTCATCCAGAAATTATGATTGAAATGCAGCTTATTCTTCAAGATAAGCTGGAAAAACAGAATGAATACGAAAACCAAAAACAAACTTCTGTCATTCATTCATTAGAAAAAGAGATTTTTCATTCTCCTCATGACGCTGTTTTGGGAAACCCAAATGGTAAAAGAGTGCTTGTCAATTTTTTTGATTACAACTGTGGTTATTGTAAAATTTCCTATTCAAATATAGAAGACTTGATAAAAGAATATCCAGATTTAAAGGTTATTATCAAGGACTTACCAATTTTAAGCTCTGATTCTATGGCAGCCCATACTGTTGCCTACGCATTTCGAAAACAATTTCCAGAGAAATATCCTCAGTTTCACAAAACGCTTTTAATGTATCAGGGTCGTGCAAATGAAGCTAAAGCTATTAAAGTAGCTGTTTCATTAGGAGCAGATGAAAAAAAACTACATAATGCAATAAAAGATCCCACTCTGCAAAACGCTTTTAAAGAAAACATTCAAATTGCCTCTGCACTTCATATTACGGGAACACCTTCTTACATCATTGGTGATAAAATATTCATCGGCGCAGCCAGACAAGATATTCTAAAACAAGCGATAGATAATACACAGTGAATACCTGATCCGTTTTAGGAAGAATACTGTAAATGAGGTAATTTTATGCTTTCTCTTTTTTGATAACAGGCTTATAAGTGCAATTTTACGTAAAGCAGATACGAGTTTAAATTGCAAACTATAATGATTTAAAGGAAATAAAAATCTTTAAAGCCTCAAAAGATCTCATCCCTAATCTAGAGATATTCGGTCATAAAATGAGATAATGACGATCTTCATTGATCAAGGAGTTAGAAATAAAATGGCAACAAAAAAAATGGATTCGGCAAAAACCGCAATTGATACGAAAATTATTCGTGATCTTGCTGAAATTTTGAATGATACCAATTTAACGAACATTGAAGTTGAACAAGGGGAGCTTCGTATTTGTGTCTCACGCCAAAATACCTTAACTTCTTCTGAGCAAGCAATCTATGCTCCTGTTTCTACTCCTACTTTTTCTGTAACATCTTCTCCGGTCCCAACAACTGAATCTCCCATACAATCTATCCAAGAAGATAAATCCAAAAACACAATAACCTCTCCAATGGTTGGAACAGCTTATCTTGCACCTTCACCAGGTGCACAACCTTTTGTAGAAGTAGGACAAAATGTTTCTGAAGGAGAGACATTACTTATTATTGAAGCCATGAAAACAATGAATCAAATTTCATCACCACGCTCAGGCACGGTAACCACTGTTCTTGTCAAAGATGGCCAACCTGTTGAATTTGGTGAACCACTTATTATTGTTGAATAAAGCGAGGGGCAACCATGATTCGAAAAATCCTCATTGCTAATCGAGGAGAAATTGCTCTTCGCGTTTTACGTGCATGTAAAGAACTTGGCATAAAAACCGTGGCTGTTCACTCTACCGCTGATGCAGATGCAATGCATGTTCGTCTTGCTGACGAAAGTGTTTGTATTGGCCCTCCTCCCGCTCGTGATTCTTATTTGAGTATTCAGCAAATTATTGCTGCTTGTGAAATTACAGGAGCGGATGCTGTTCATCCAGGTTATGGCTTTCTTTCTGAAAATGCAAAATTTGCAGATGTTCTAGAAGCCCATGATATTACATTCATCGGTCCAACAGCTACTCATATCCGCATCATGGGCGATAAAATCGAAGCAAAGAAAACCGCCAAAAAACTTGGTATTCCTGTAGTTCCAGGTTCAGATGGAGCAGTCACTGAAGAATCAGATGCTTTACGCACTGCTCGTGAAATTGGTTATCCAGTTATTATAAAAGCTTCTGCCGGTGGTGGCGGACGTGGTATGAAAGTCGTTCATTCTGAACAAGAATTTTCTATAGCTCTCAAAACAACGCGTTCAGAAGCGAAAGCTGCTTTTGGTGATGACGCTGTTTACATAGAAAAATATTTAGAAAAACCTCGTCATATTGAAATTCAAGTTATAGGTGATGGTGCGGGAAATGCTATTCATTTAGGAGAACGCGATTGTTCACTTCAACGACGGCATCAAAAAGTATGGGAAGAAGCTACGTCACCTGCACTTAATGAAACTGAACGGAAAAAAATTGGAAATATTGTTGCAAATGCCTGTGCTCAACTTGGATATCGTGGAGCTGGTACTATTGAATTTCTTTATGAAAATGGCGAATTTTATTTTATTGAAATGAATACACGTTTACAAGTCGAGCATCCTGTAACTGAAGCAATTACAGGTATAGATTTAGTCCACGAACAAATCCATATTGCATCAGGCTGTAAACTTTCGGTAACACAAGATGAAGTCTGTTTTTCTGGTCATGCCATTGAATGCCGTATTAATGCAGAAGATCCCATTAACTTTACGCCATCACCTGGAACCATTACACATTTTCATACACCTGGAGGTTTAGGGATTCGTGTTGATTCAGGCGCTTATTCAGGTTATCGTATCCCTCCTTACTATGATAGCATGATTGGAAAGCTAATTGTTCATGGACGTACCCGTTTAGAATGTATGATGCGTTTACGGCGTGCTTTAGATGAATTTGTCGTCGATGGGATAAAAACTACACTACCTCTTTTTCGCGATCTTATTAATAATCAAGATGTTGCTGATGGTAATTATAATATTCACTGGCTAGAAAATTACCTTGCTCATCAATCAAAGTCTTCAGATTCGTAATTCGATAGCAAAACGGTGCATTCTTATAAAAGACTCTATAAGATATCAACATAAGGATAGTTCCAACCTTGCTGTAAAAAGTGGAAAAAGGAAATAAATTGGTTATTTTTTATATAGTTTTCTTTTAATATGCATAAAATTTAATAATTTTCTGTTTTCCTTTTTGTTAGTTTGTGCTAACCCCTACATGGTTACGCCCTTATAGCTCAGTTGGTAGAGCACCTGATTTGTAATCAGGGGGTCGGGAGTTCGAGTCTCTCTGGGGGCACCATTTTATTTCTTAAACATATTGAAATATATAGATTTTTTCTTTAAATAGCCATTTTCAGACCACCTTTTAGACCACCTTCTACAGTTTATATAATTTTACCTAATTTGTTCTTATTTGCTCCTTATTTTTCTTTGGAGTGAAGTCTAAGATCTCTTTTTTTCTCCATCTCACTGCTCTCCCTAGCTTATATGGCTCCGGAAACAACCCCTGAAGCACCCAATTGCGAATCGTTGTTGTGGATACACTAAAAAGCTGTGCACACTCACGTGTCGTTACATATCTATCTCCATCATCAAATATCATCTCATTACCTTTCTCTTTTTTATATTAATTAAATGGGTGGGAGTGCTGGAAGGCATGTGAAGCACTCCAACTTTTAAAAATTTGCAAGTTTATTTTTTAGATGTGCTTAATTTCATATTTCCAATCAGGCAATTGAGTAAGAGCTAATGCGAGTTGTCCTCTATGACACATGCATACATTGGCTTCAAAACAGGTGATTGCAACGCGCTTTTTGTTTAAAAACATTTTATATAATTTGTTTATTGCACAAGAATTATTCTTGAGAGTTGTATTTTGATAATCTTCAAAAAGGCGGTCATAATCTTTTTGTGTTTTCAAATTTCTTCGTTTTTCAGAAGCAATTCCAAGTTCAGGCATATGCATATATTCAATATCAATATTGCTCACAGCTTCCTCTAATTGTCTTTTCGAAAATCCGTGTTTTCTACTTATTGGATTTTTACGAACATCACATAAAGTTTTGATATTGTTTTCTATGAGACAACTAAGATAATTCTCAAGGGACTTACCTTCATAGCCAATGGTAAAAAAACAAAATTCCTCATCTTTAGCAGGCTGTATGATAATATGTTTGGTGTTACACACGTTTAATTTCCTTAGTAAATGGGTGGGGGTGCTGGGAGGAGAGAGCACCCCCATAGGTTTAAGCAGCTTTTGCCAAAATCTTTTGCATCTCTTGTTCTATTTCCCCTAAAAAGATTTCGACAGCTTTATTAATCTCTTCAATGTATTGCTCATCACGGTTGATGCGTTTGATTTTCATTCTCAAACCAGTAGATCTGCCTACAAAGTTTGGATTATAGCTCATGAAATGACACCACTTTCGTCCTGTACAAGCCATTTGGAATTGCATCTGTGCGATATATTCAGGCTTGATTTCGTCATATATAAAGAAGCGCAAATGCGTGGTTGATTGTGGGCATTTGACCTCAACTAAGCCGTCCTCTCCAATGAACCCATCAGGACTTGCACCCGCCATTTTCATTTTTGGGTGTGGGATAAACCCGCATCTTGTGACTTCTGTGTCATAAATGAATTCATATTCTCTCAAGGCATTCTCTTCATGTTCAATGCCCCATTGCATAGCCGCTGTTGTATAAGATTGGCTTATTCCCTCTATTAAGCGTTCTGTCATGAGTTTGATTTTGTAGTCTTCATATTTACTTGTAGGCAAACCTTTTGCTGTCTTACTGAGTACGTTGTAAACGTTTGAAGCAGTGACTTTACCCAAGCGCGCTTGAAACCATTCTGCTGTTCTTTGTTTCATCTCACACCGCCGTTTGTTGCTCTTGTGGCGTTGCTATATCGGCATCTTGTATAGTAGAATCTGTTTCTACCTTTTGCTTGTTTTGTTTCTTTTTCAAAAGATGCAATACCGTTTGTGCTTGTCCTTCAGACATATCGTCAAGCTTTTTGACGTCGACATAAGCAAGTATTTTTTCTTCTTCTGCTTGGGTTTGTACGATGAGTCTTCTGATTTCATTGATCTGTTGTGGAAAAGCCTTTTTAAGAGGTGTGTTCCCATCCGTATCGTCATCTTCACTCACGACATTAAGAAGCATACCTAACAGATATCTGCGTGCGTATGTGATTGCAGAACCAACCGATTGTATATTTGATTTGCATCCTTTAGTGTCATAAGGAAACTTTCCTTCTGTTGAGATTTTATTTCCAGACGGATGCGTCAAAGTCATTTCTATAATTATATTGTCTGAACTCTGTTCTTTGATACGAGAAAACAAAGCAAATCGGTGTTTTGCAAGAGTGTTTTTTACAGCATCAATGTACTGGTCAAGGGTTGCATATTGGCTGTTTGTATGGGTGTTTGTAGAGTTTTTTTGTATTTTTTGATATTCTATTTGCATATTCGAAAGATCACTGGCAAATCTTTCGTAGTTTTGTCGTTCTATTTCTTTTTCTCGTAAGGCAATGAGACGCTCGAGACGATCCATATCGACGTCATTTCCTAAGGCTTTATTTAAAATGCGTTCCATAGCAGTTTGTTCGACGGCTAAATGATGTGGTTCTTCAATTTCTGTTAGGTTAGTGTTTTGTTCCCTCATCTTGATTTCCTCCTATTTGAGCGCAATTCCCCCGTGGCGTGAATCACGCTTGTGTTAAAAAGTTGGTTGGTTGTTACAATCCTGTTTCTAGAGACTGTGTGATATTGACCACCTCCCCGTCTAAAAAGACGAGGAAATGAAATCATATTTTAAACTAAGCAGCTTTTACGACAGATCTTTCTAAGACTTGTTTTGCTTCTTTAATGAGAGCTTTATATTTTCTGTTTTCTTCATCTACTCTGAAGGCATCAAGAAGACGCACATGAATTGGATCTAAAAGATATAAAACTTTTTCGCCAGCGTTCATACCTTCCCAATAGCTTGGCAAATCAAAGCGCGTATCATTATCATAATTAACAGATTGGCTTTTTAGTTTCTTCTCACACTCAATAAAATAACGGCGTGCCTGTCGTCCTTTCTTATTACGTTCAACCATGGAAAGCTCTTTCGCCATATCTAAGGTGAGATGATATTCTACTGCTATAGCATTGTTTGCTTCCATTTTTTTGTGGAAGCGAATAAAATCTTGCCTTTCAAGAAAAGAATAAGCAATGATGCGTTTTTTTATCCAAGTAGAGAAATCTTGTTTGCTTTCCAAAAATGTATGCAAGTCACGCGCATTAACAGTTTGAACTGTTTCCTGATCAATTGTTTGTTCTGTAATTTTAATAAGAGTGTTCATAATGAACTCCTATGCAGTTAGATGTTTTTCATTGACATCCAATAAAGGATGCCGGGTGCTGAAAAACACGGTGCATAGTCCGTCGTTACGCTTTCCCCATAAAGAGTATTGTATAGCGTAACTACACCCGACAAGATCATTATATGCGTGTAACATACAACGAGTCAAAGCCTTTAATGTGCGGAAAATAAACTGTTTCGGCAATTCATCCGCTATGCATTTAAGGTGTTTTTCAAGCACCTGATTCGACAATAGACATACTGATATTATTTTGTCAATTAAAAAGTTTGAAAATTGACGCAAATAAATCATATCGATTTTATTAGTAAATTCGTATTTCTTTTCCATTATTGCATTCCTTAATTAATGCATGCTTTGTCTTTTAAGCTCTTGAGACAGCACACCAATTCCTTTTGCTGTGATTTTTGCGCAAGGAATGACCTTTTCTATTCCACTTGCGGTTTGAAGTGTGATGGTTGGACAATCCATAAGTTTCTTTTGGATTTTGTCTTGATAAGGAAGCAAATTTCCACCTGCTGCTCGTCTGTAAACCCAACCTTTTTTCTGTAAGAATTGAATGAATTGTTTTGGTTGCATCTCAAGTATTTTAGCGGCTTCTGTAAGACCAAAGAGTCCATCATGGCGCTGTAAGCTTTCAAGAGCCATGGCTTTTGGTGTTAAATCTTCAATGATGGTGTCTTTTTGATCTATTTGACCTTGTAGGTAATTCAAAAAGCCAATCATAGCCTTTGGACTTGAATAGTCGATTTGTGGTGTTACTGCTTGCTTTTCCAATTCTTGCCAACGGTCTATAATCCTAGCGCGTAATGTCATGCTGTAACCCGAAACTAAAATGAGGCATTCACGTTTAGGAAGGTTGTAACAAGGGAGAGTGCGACCAGTTGAATCTTTGTAAAAACCTACAAATTCACTCAGCCCAAATTTGGGCTCAGTACTTTTAGAGTGCAACTCTTCAAGCATTTGCTTAATATCACGCATAACGTGTTTATGTTGTTTACTACACAATTCTGCAATTTCACGACTAGACATGGTTGGAATTGTTGTGTTTTGAAAATTGCTTTCAGATGTTGTAATAAAATTACGCATGCTTCACTCCGTTCGCTGTGACAACATTGTCATTCTGCTTAATTTGCTGTCTTAGATGTCTTAAGAAATCTTCTAATGTTTCAGGATTTGAATAATCGATTTTTGAATTTGCTTTTTTTTCGCATTTCAGAAAATATTCACGCACTTGTTTACCTTTGAGACCAGGTTCACAAATGGCAATGTGTTTTGCTGTGTCTAAAGTGAGAGCATAATCTTTAAAAGGATTTCCACGTGAGGAGTTTGATAATTCTTTAGTAGAAAGTACAAAGTCGACATCTTCTCTAAAGCTAAGTTCTTTAATACAGTTTGTTATCCACTTTCTAAACTCGGTTTTTACCTCTAAAAAGGTATATAAATCACGAGCGCTAATAGTTTGAACCTTTTGATGCTGAATAATATTGTATTGAGTAGCAAGAAGCTTTTCCATTACAGACCTCATATTGGTGGGATTGAAAGGGGCGTCTTTAAAACGCCCTTAGATTTTAAAGCACATCACAAGGACGCAAACGGTGTTGTTGTTCGTAAGTACCGTAAATCTCATCATTATATTTTTCGTCTGCGATCTCTTCTAAAAGTTCTTGGTAAGCATCACTTTCGCGTACAAAGTCATGAACCTCACTATCCTCATGGAGATGTTCGATATTTTCTTTTACATATACTTCTGCAATTTCTTCAGAGATATCTTCACAATTATTCTCAGAAGGATTGATGCGAAAGATTTGGATTGCATCATCTGCCTCATCAATAATTTTTAGAACTTGGCTTTCATCCAGTGGTCCCGACCGACCAATGTTTTGATCATCATCATAGATAACTAATAAGATTTCATCAGAATTTATAAGAATTGGATTTTCCATAATTTTTCCTCCCTAACGCCTCTTGGCGATTGTTTGTGCGTGGTTTGTATAATTACTTATACGTAAATGTATAAATACAAGCAAGCAAAAAATCGCATATATTTCATTTTTTTTGCATTTTCACTTAAATGCCATCTTCACAAGCAATAGAATCAAAAACTTTATTGGGATTATTTCATAAGTAGACGATAGGATTTGCGCGGTAATATTGCAACTATTTCTCCAACCCATTTTATCTTTGCATTTTTAATTGGTAGCGCATTCCATGATTTGAGTACAATGCCCTCTGAAGAGCGAGTAATTTGTTTGATAAAACGCCTATTATCTTCTGTTAGAACGACAACTTCATCACCGTAATAATCGCTCATTGGCTTTGTTTGCAGATGTTTAACTACGATTAAATCACCATCTTTATACACGGGATACATGGAATCTCCACGAACCATGAATCCTATTGTTTCAAAAGGCAAATCAAATGGTATTTCGATTGTTTCAAGCCCATCTTCTGGGATTTGCTCAACATCGGTATCAATCTCTAATCCTGCTCCTACATACCCCATAACAGGAACAACTGTAGTAATTTGATTATAACCTTTTAAGCTTTTATAAAGTTCTAAAATTGCGTCTCTGTGTGAACCTCTGGGATCTGATTCACTTCCTAACCATCTTGACACGGTCGCTTGGGTTACATTTAATCTATCGGCAAGATCTTTTTGATTAAGACCAAACTCAGATTGCAATACTTGCAATGTCGCAATGATATTTTTCGTCATAATTAGTTACTTATGATTTTAAAATTAAAAAAATCTATTGTTTTTTTTAATTAACTCTATACAATTGCGTATATGGTTAAAATTAAGGAGCTTAACTCAAATGGACACAGAGGAAAAATTAAAGATTAAATCTATCCGAAAGTGTTTATCGCTAACACAAAAGGAATTAGCAGATATTTTAGGTGTTAAGCAAGCTTCTGTTTGTCGTTGGGAACAAGGCAAAGGACTATCTTTAAATAGTTATTTAAAGCTGCAAAAGTTGAAAGATAGTTCCAGCTCTAGTTCTGCTTTTATTTCTGCTCCTACAGATAGTAATGAACATCAACAGCACCATTCACATTCTTAAACAGGCAAAAATAATAGGAAGAAAGGAAATAAAAATGGATTACGGTTTAGCAATATCATTGCTGTCCATATCGGTTATCGTTTTGAATATAATTGTATTTGTTCACTGGTACAATAATAGGTAGAGAAAGAAAATAAAATGGATTACGGTTTAGCAGCGATTATTATGCTTTTTACGACCAATGTAATCACGATTTTTTGTTTTTATGTCTCTCATAAAAAAATGCAAAGCTCTACAAAGGTATTGCAAAGACCATATTACACTTTTCACATTTTGAAAGATTCAATAAAAGAGATGGATTTTCCAGACGGCAGCACAATTGTTTTTAGCGATTCTGATTGGAATTTTTCTCTTGATGCAAATGATAATTTGATAGCTCAAAGCACTTTAGGAGCTTCATTGTCCATCAGGGCATATAGTGACGCATATGGTTTTAAAAAGTATCTTATAGATAATTTTCAGAAATATAATCGGTCTATACATTGAATGCAACGAGATGAAGCATGCAGTGTATTTTTGAATTGAGTGAGTTCATTTTTTTTAACTTATGACTACGCGCTCTGTCACAGCTCACGCATAAATAGGCAACAGCCTTAAGGGGGGGATTATGATCACTAATTTATATTTAATGAAAGAAGGGGATGCGCATGTCTAATGGTATGCCATGGATAAGATTCCATTTGTATGACTGGATAAGTGGTACAAATGGAATGACATCTGAACAACGGGGGGTTTATATAACCCTTCTCGTTTGCATGTATGAAAAAAAAGAACCACTTAAAACAGATTTTCAAACGCTTGCACGCGTTTGTCATTGTTCGCAGAAAAAATTTGCAGCTATTGTCGAATATCTCATGAGAAATAATAAACTTGTTGAGACAGATAATGGATTGTGGAATACGCGCGTTGAAGAAGAACTAAAAGATTTTTCTGATAAAAAAGAGCACATATCGCAAGTTCGTAGTGAAGCTGGTAAAAAAGGTGCGCAAGCAAAAAATAATACAAAACAACATGTTAATAATTTTGCTGAAGCAAATGCTAAGCAAAATGAAGCAAATGCTAAGCAAAATCAAGCTATAAAGAACCAGAATAAGAATATATATAAAAAAACTAAAACTAACGTTTTAGCAAAAAAAGAAATTGGTTCTGAAAGTTTAGAAACAAACGATTTGGTTGACGAGCCAACAGAAGTTGCTGCTGTTGAGACCACATCAGAGCAAATCACAACGGGTGTAGAAAACCAACCTCCCATTCACGAGCAAGAGAACGTTCCCAAAAAAGCAAAACGAGCGAAAGCTAATCGCGGTTGTCGATTGCCTACGGATTTTGAACCCGATTACGATTTTGCCATTGCAGAGGGCTTGCCGCCAGAGCGCGTCAAAGTCGAAATTGCAAAGTTTCGAGATTATTGGCGTTCAAAAGCCGGAGCAAATGCAACCAAAATCGATTGGCAAGCAACATGGAGAAACTGGGTGCGAAAGGCTATCGAGGGTTTAGAAAAAACGAAAAACACGAACAACAATGGTGGAAACAATGGAAATTACACTCAAAAGCAAAAAAGCATTGGGGAGCGTATCGCAGACAGTCTCCTTGATATCGGAAATCGAGGGTATTTTGAAACACATTCATGCGATGATACCTCCGAGCGGTCCGTTTGTTTTGAAGGATGGCAGCCAATTAACGAAACAGCAGGAGTCGATTGCTTTAGAGGCTGGTGATCAATTGCAAGAGCTCTTCGCAGTGAAAGCAGGTAAAGAGGATATAGCAAAAGCTATTCGCATGCTGTCGTGTGGTTTGAAAATAGCACAACAATCAGACCATGAGGGAATGGCGTTGACCTATGGAATGGTTTTGGAAAATGTCTCTGCATGGTCACTGATGACAGTGGTCAAACGGATTTTATGTGATGAAATAAATTGTTTATCCGATACGTTTTTTCCGAGCACACGAGAACTTGTCAGGTTGTGTCGAGATTTAGAAAACAGTCTTTTGAGAAAAGCCAATTTTGTACGCAATGCTGTTTTGAGATTCCGTGAAAAGGAGTTGAAAGAACAAGCAGAGAAAGAGCATTCAAGCCCCCTTACGCTTGTTCACAAGCAAGAGCTTGAAGAAACTTTAAATGGCATTGGTGGGATAATGAAACGCTTTGGTCCACAGCAAACTAGTGAAAAGTGCTGATGATTTTACGATTAGGCATGTGTTTAAATCGATAAAAAGATACCGTAGGAAATAAATATGTTTACAGATAAGCAGCTAAGAGCCTTGTTTGGCATTATAACTTTTATATTTTTATGTTTTTTAGGAATTAAAAAAAATCCCTACTTTATCCAAAGTATTTTGATATTCGCATCTGTTTCTTTGGTAATAGTCACAGCGGTTTTTGCAATTTTATGCAATTCTCATATTCCTTCTGAATTGCAGAGCAATCCAAAATATAAAGATGATGATACAACGGGTTGGGTGAAACTAACACGTGATTTACAACAGTATATGCACAGACTTTTAAATATAATAATTTTAGCGCTTATCGTTTTAATTTTTCCAAATAGTTATAAAGAAACGGTTTCTTTACCTGTCATCTCTAAGTACGTGAATTACAAGCTTTCTTTTCCATTGGATACTGTACTTTGGTACTCAGATATTGCTCTTTGGTATTCTTTTTTAGTTTGTGTATTGTTTCTTATGTTACATACACGCAGTTTAATAAACATATCTATTTACACACTACAGTGCTCAGTTAAAAAGCTATAGTAAAGTTTCCGATTTTATAAAACTGTTTAGATTACGTTGTCTCTTCTCAACGTTCATAGATGAAATCAACAAGAGCATAAAAAAACTATCGGAAGCCGCTTGACATTATTCCTGTAATGTATATTTTCGATATTAGGTGCCTAGAAAACACCTTTAAACAACAAGCGGATTGGTTGCCGAAATAATCAGTCTTCCGCACATTAAAGACTTTGACTCATTATATGCTACATGCGTATAATAATATTGTCGGGTGTGGTTACGCTATACAATACTCTTTATGGGGAAAGCGTAACGACGGGCTTGTTGCCGTGTTTTCTAGCACCCGGCATCCTCTTAGGATGTCAATAGAAAGCCTAATCAACAAGGAGTTCATAATGAACACTCTCATTAAAATTACAGAACAAACGATTGATCAAGAAACAGTTCAAGCAGTAAATGCGCGTGAGTTGCATACGTTTTTAGAAGTAAAATCCGAATTTAGAAATTGGATAAAAAATCGCATTGAGGAGTATGGTTTCCTAGAAAATAAGGACTTTATAAGTTTCGCTAAAATTTTAGCGAAACCTAATGCCTCTCAAGAAAATCAAGGCTTTGTGAGTTTCGGTAAAGATTTACCGAAACCTAAAGGCGGTCGTCCAAGTACAGAATATCATCTCACCCTAGACATGGCAAAAGAGCTTTCCATGGTTGAACGTAACGAGAAAGGACGTCAAGCACGCCGTTATTTTATTGAGTGTGAGAAGAAACTAAAAAGCCAATCTGTTAATTATGATAATGATACGCGCTTTGATTTGCCAAGCTATTGGGAAGGTATGAACGCTGGCGAAAAAGTTTTATATCTTTTAGGTCCTATTCATATGCGTCTTCTTGATGCCTTCAGAGTAGATGAAGAAAACAGAAAATACAAAGCTCTCATTAAAGAAGCAAAACAGGTTCTAGCAAGATCTGTCGTAAAAGCTGCTTAGTTTAAAATATGATCTCATCTTCTCCACTTTCAGAGTGGAGAGGATGTTTCACGCCGCGTTTTTGATTGTAATAACGACTTGCTTGCCAAGAACGCTCAGTGCTTGCTCTAATGTTTGAAGCTTAGTTGGATAATTGGGATCAAGAATGCGTCTTGCTTCTGTTTCTTTTTTACCCAAACGATGTGCCAATTCTGTTTTTGTGATATTCGCTTCATTAAAGGCTTCTACCACTGCAAGTTTAAGAGCATTCCAAGCATCTACCGTGACCTTTACAAGACCTTTATATTGCTGTGGTACTGGTAAAGGTAAACCGCGCATAGGATAGCTCCGTAATGCTAACCCTAAAGCTTCAACAGCATTCTCTAATGCCTCTGCTCTATTTTCTCCAGCTGTTATTGCTTCTGGTACATCTGGAAAGGTTACAATAAAACCACCATCTGGATCAGATTCCAGTTTTGCTTGATACGTGTATTCCATATTTAGGTCTCCTCGCCATGATCAAAATGCTTTTGAAACGAAAAATTAAAGCCGTTGAGAGAGTAACTCATACCCCCAACTGCTTTTTTATTATTTTCACGTAAAGTGGGGTCAATTCACCAGATTTTATAACGGTTGTCTTGTCTCCAAAAGTTACCAAATAATGTGACCCTTTGCCTGCATCAGGAGCTTCACTGTAATGAACGCCTCTTTTTCTGGCTTCTTTACGTAATTCTCTAAGCAGTGCTTCTCGTTTCATTTAGCCTCCCCCTTTTTTCATAAAATGAATATCGCACAAAAAGGTTCGATAGTCAACAATAAATCGAACAAAAAAGTTTGATACAGACTCTTAATGAAAGGATATTTATTGAAAAGTTAAAAGCAGAAATAAGAAAGCCGTGCCATTTGTGTGACATGGTTTTTTGATGAATAATTTGTCAAATAATATTATAATGTAATACTTAAAAAAACTGTTATTAATAAACTGAAATAATTGAATAAATATGCAAATTATGCTAAGATTTTTCATGTATAAATTGCTAATCTAATGGGGCTACAAATATGCTAAATAAAGTGACGTTAATCGGACGCCTTGGTGCTGATCCCGAAAGCAAAACAATGAATTCTGGAGCAGAAATAGTCAATTTTAGTATAGCGACTTCTGAGAGCTATACAGATAAAAGGACCAATCAAAAAGTAGAGAAAACAGAATGGCATTCAGTTGTGATTTTTAATCCACATTTGGCAAAAATTGCACTTCAATATCTCAACAAAGGTTCAAAGGTTTACGTAGAAGGAAAATTACAGACACGCAAATGGCAAGATAAAAATGGGCATGACCGTTATACAACAGAGATTGTCTTACCACAATTCAAAGGTGAATTGTATTTGCTTGATGCAAAGAAAGCTCAATCGGCATCCCCTACCCCTTCACCCATTACTTCTCAAAGTTATGCTATCGCTTCAGGTGCTCAAGATTATAGAACAGCTCTTAACGATAGCGTCCCATTCTGATTGAAAAAATATGGCTAAAAGAAAAAAACGTACAAAACGTGGTCGTCCTCGGATTAAAGGGTGTATCAGAGAACCAAATGGACGTATCTCACGAGCAAAAACACCGCATGAACCCATGGATAAATTGGCAATTGAAATGCGTGCCAAACGCTTTGACTTGACCATAGAAGAGGCTAAAAATCCGCTTTCCGGCACCTATATCGGGCGGCTTTATTTGCAAGGCGAAATAAATCAAGACCAATATGATGCTGCGCAAAAATATCTTGAAGTGAAAAACAATTACCTATGTGCAAAAGCATTGCCTAATGCAATTTATGATGAAATGCCTACAACTTCTGATAACGGAGCAAGAGAGAAATGGGTACAGAAGGCAACACAACGTCTTTTAGCTGTAAAAGATGTTGTTCAAGAAGCTCAATGTTTACACCGTCAATATAACCTTCATGCCGCATTACAGTATCTTGTCATAGAAGATCAATCACTACCACACCTTGTGCTTTCATTGCGCATTGCTCTTAATGCGCTTTATAAACATTTTACGCAAAACCGGTAGTTTTCAAGCGGCGTCTTGGATATTAATGGCAACCTCTTTTCCAAGAGCAATGAGAGTAGATTCTAAGGCATCTAATTTGGTTGCGTGGTTTAAATCCAACAATCGGTCAATTTGTACTGGATGAAGTTTTAAAAGACGTACGAGATCAGCTTTGCGTAAGTTTTTTTCAATCATAGCGTTATGTATTGCAATTTTTAAAGTCACCAATGAAGATACTTCAACAAAAGGATAGGCAATATCACGATGTCCAAAGGGAATAGGTTCACGATCTTGAAAACGCCCCATAATGACTGTTAAAAGTGCATTTTTAGCCTGTTCCAAAGCCTCTTTTTCATCGTTACCATAGGTAATAAATTCCTGAAAGTCTTTAGAGACGACTAGAAGAGTATCATTGTCATCTTTGATAAATTTGATTGCATATTTCATTTACACCTCCATATTCAGGCTTATTTTAGGTCAAGATCTTTAAGAATCTTCTGGACTAATCCTGTTCCTAATTCTTTTCGCGTACCATGCATAGGTAAAACGGACTTTTTAGAACCGCGCTTTACAAGCAAATGTCCACCTTTCCCTGAAGTAAAACTGCAACCATGCTTTATAAGATATCTTTTCAATTCTTGACTATTCATTATAATAATATAACATCTAAAATGTTTCAATACAACATAAATGTTGCGTTAAAGGAAAATAAAGAATATCTTTTAAAACACCATATTTAGGTAAAAAAATAAAAAAAATACAAGATCATGATTTTTTTTGTTGACATAGTGTAAAAAATCGTATTTAATGACGGTACTGCACTAGTCGTATTGTGTCTAAAATTCAAAAATATCCCTAAAAATTCAGTAAAATGTGAACTTGAAACGTAGCTAGAAAGCCCTGTTTTCTTGATAATTCTGGCTAATCAATTTTCACAGAATAAAAATCAATATTTGACTAATGATGTCATTAATTATGACTCAAAAGGAGCAATGATGAAAGCTGTCATCACTAAGCCAATGTGTGTTGTTGGCGACAATAAAAGCACTGTTCGCTTTGAACCATCAACACCCAATAATCCATTTGTTGAAGTTTCCAATCAAGTCTACGCACGTCTCAAGCGCGCTAATGCTGTAAAACCTTTTATTGGAGTCAAGACAACAGCAAAAACAGACAAGGCAGTTGAACAAATTAAGCAGATAAAACAAGAAGCCGTACAAACATCGTCTGAACCAGTGACAGAGGAAATTCCACTCGAACAGCCAAAAGCATCTAAAGCTTCCAAGTCACCTACCCCAAAAAAGGCTTAGAAGTTGAAGTTAATCATCCACCAAAAATGGTATCTTCAACAGGTGAAGGATACCTTCACCAGTCTTCAAGCACCACGCCTTAATTGGGCTCTGCGTAATGCTCTAAACACTGCAGCAAAACAAGTTGAACGCTTCACTGAAAAGCAAGTTGCAGACATCTCATCAGCCCAAATAAAGCGTATAAGAAGAGGTGTTTATATTAAAGAAAAGGCAACAGCAAGGTTTCTTGAGACAGATATCATTGGTTCTGGAACACCGATACCTCTTAAATTTTTTAAAGCAAACGAAACAAAACGCGGCGTAACTTACACACTGTTTGGAAAGAAAGAAATCTTACCCCATGCTTTTATCAAAGGTGGGAGTTTTCCAAAGCGCGTTGAATTAAAAAAGCTGAATGGGAATGTGTTTCAAAGAGCCGATGGAGATCAATTCCCCATTGCAAAACAAAAAGGACCCTCCATTGCTGGGGTGATGTCCAAGCCAGAGATTGCAAGTACTATTGTAAAAAAAGCCAATGAAAGATTAATTGCCAACATACAGTACCAACTTGCTCGTCAAGAATATGCCGCCAATAAGAAAGGCTAGATCATGTTCTCAAGCTTTATCTCTATATTACACACAGAAATCTTATTGCTTGACAAGATTCACAAAAAACATATATCGTTAAATCAGGTGCCTAGAAAACACCTTGATAGATAGCGGGTAGATTGCCGACACAATCTCTTCTCCGCACATTAAGGCTTTGACTCATTCTATGCTCGTCGCATATAATGACTTCGTCGGGTGTAGTTATGCTATACAATACCCTTTTGGGAAAAGCATAACGACGGACTATCTACCGTGTTTTCTAGCACCTGGCATCCTCTTAGGACGTCAATACTTTTAGGATTTTTCAAAAAATAATTGACAGTTTCTGTGAACAGCTATAGTCTGATTGGCAGGCTTAAAACACCTCGTAACTAATCGGTTCAACAGTATCCCGAAAGATCTGTTGCCCATCATAAGAGTTTTTGTCCAGGGTCTTCGTGTGTATGTCCAAGGGTAACCTAAAGATACGAAGGGCTGTATTAGTTCGGTTGTTTTAGCCCTGGATACTTTAACTTATAAAACAAAGGACTAATAAGATGAACACTCTAATTAAAATATCAGAACAAGCTGTTGGACAAGAAATTATTCAAACCGTTAATGCGCGTGAACTACATGTGTTTTTGGAAGTAAAACGAGACTTTTCCAATTGGATTAAAGACCGTATTAACAAATACAGCTTTCTCAAAAATCAGGATTATATAGTTTTCGCCAATTTTGGCGAAAACCTCCAAGGCGGTCGTCCAAGTACAGAGTACCATCTCACATTAGACATGGCGAAAGAGCTCTCAATGGTGGAACGTAATGAGAAAGGACGTCAAGCACGCCGTTACTTTATTGAGTGTGAGAAAAAACTAAGAAACCAATCTGTTGATTATGATCGTGATACGCGCTTTGATTTGCCAAGTTATTGGGAAGGTATGAACGCTGGTGAAAAAGTTTTATATCTTCTGGGTCCAATTCATGTTCGTCTTCTTGATGCCTTCAGAGTAGATGAAGAAAACAGAAAATACAAAGCTCTCATTAAAGAAGCAAAACAGGTCTTAGAAAAATCTGTTACGAAAGCTGCTTAAATTTAAAATACAATCTCATCTTCCCTGCTTTCAGAGTGGGGAGGATATTAATTAAAGAAAATTGCCAATTATGCCTCTCCTATTTCCAAAAAAATATAATAAAATCAATGCAAAAGGTACTTCCCAGCAGGTTGGGTCTGTTGCGGGGCAGGCGAGCGCGAACTATCGCTAGCGACAGAATTTTCAAATTGACTGTACATTGTACACTTAACTCAT